>JBGTHH010000522.1:0-3520 GCA_041746275.1 Pirellulaceae bacterium
CCGTGGCGGACTCAAAGTCATCGGTGTGCGGCCCGACAGCCCCGCCGCTCAACAAGGCATCCGCTACGGAGATATCCTGGTCGGCATGCACAAGTGGGAAACCGTGTCGATGGATAACGTGGCGTACATCCTCGAAAGCGACGCCGTACGAGCCGCCGAACCCATGAAGTTCTACGTGCTACGCGGCAACGAGACGTTGTTCGGACACCTCCAAGTCTCGATGCGTGATCGCTAACAGCCTGCCCGGAACGGGGTCTGACCCTTTGGAGGCGAGTCGACTTCACTGTGTCTGTGGCCTCGCCGGAGAGGGTCTGATCCCGTTTCGGACAGGCGCTAACCAGTCAGGTCCCATAGGCGATTGGGCGAAGGCCGATAATAATCAGGCGTTCGTCTGAAGCAAAGTGGTATCGCCATGGAGTCCGAATTCATTGATTGGTTGCGGCCTCGCGCACCCACATCGTCCGCGGTGTTGGTGGGGATCGGCGACGATGCCGCGCTCTTGGACCTACCGTCGCAACGCTGTGTCGTGACGAGCGACATGTTGATGGACGGCGTCGACTTCGTTCTGGATCAAGTCGATCCTCGCCGTGTGGGGCGAAAAGCCTTGGCGGTGAATCTCAGCGATCTCGCCGCGATGGCCGCTCGACCGGTGGCCGTCATCGTCTCGATCGCCGTGCCTCGACATGCGCCGTTGTCCTTACCGCAGTCCCTCTACGCGGGGCTTATCGAATTGGCTGAGGAATATCAGGTCGCGTTGGCCGGTGGAGATACAAACCGCTGGGAGCATCCTCTGGCGATCAGTGT
Organism: Pirellulaceae bacterium; assembly: GCA_041746275.1. GTDB lineage: Bacteria > Planctomycetota > Planctomycetia > Pirellulales > Pirellulaceae. Next base: position 805 of record JBGTHH010000522.1, read on the forward strand.
CACCGCCATCGGCGAGCCGACTGAGCGGGGAGTGCTGCGGCGCAGCGGCGCTCGGCCCGGAGATGCGATTGTCGTGACCGGCGAGTTTGGCGGGAGTATCCTCGGTCGACATTTTGACTTCACGCCGCGCGTCACGGAGGTACTCGCCTTGCATCGACGTTACGAACTGCACGCTGGGATCGACGTCAGCGACGGTTTGTCACTCGACCTAAGCCGCTTGGCCCAGGAAAGCGGTTGCGGAGCGATGATCGTTCCACAAGCAATTCCGATCTCGCCAGCGGCGGTTCAATTCGCCCTCCAACGGAATGATGGTTCCACTCCGCTCGACCATGCCCTGGGGGACGGCGAGGACTTTGAGCTCATCCTGGCCGTACCGGCAGACCAAGCGGAGCGCCTGCTCGCCGAACAACCGTTCGCGACTCGGTTGACAAAAATTGGTGAATTCGTCGCCGAGCCGGGGCTATGGCAAGTCGACGCGCAGGGGAATCGCGCTGTGCTCCTACCGCGAGGTTACGAACATTGACGGACAGTCGCACCTTTACATTTCACGCCGCTTCGCTGGCCGACACCGATCAGTTGGGAGCGGCCTTGGCGGCGGTGCTTCCCGACGGGACCACGGTTTCCTTGAACGGCACGTTGGGAGCCGGCAAAACGCGTTTGGTGCAGGCCCTGGCGGCGGCTTGTGGCGTCCGTCGCGACGAGGTATTGAGCCCCACGTTCGTGCTCTGCCAACACTATCAAGGAACTCGACAGTTCCATCATCTCGATGTCTACCGCTTGCGTGACGAAGACGAGTTTTTGGAACTGGGTGTCGAGGAGTTATTTGCTTCCTCGGGGATCACGTTGATCGAGTGGGGCGAGCGGATGAGTCGCTGCCTGCCCGCGGATCGCCTCGATATTCTGATCCGCGTCACGAGCGACACCAGCCGGGAGTTCACAATCATTACCTGCGGTAAGCTCGATGAAACAATCTGCGACCGGCTGCGCGACTTTCTGTCATCCTGAGTAGGCCTTTCCTTTTCCACTTCGCTTTGAAGGACTCGTTGGTGAATCGAAGGTCATCACGCACTACCAGCGGATTTGCTGTGGCGCTATCCAACGCACATTGGGTGCGAGGACCGATTGCTCGATGTGGGTGGTGCCTGATCGCTCGGGACGGAAGATGTTTGGCGATGCGGACGTCGTTTGCTATGATCTTGTTGGAGTTTGGCGGGGCAGTCTCGCCGATTCCCAACGAACACGGGGATCATCGGAAGGGCAGGGCGCAGTCCGGCTTGACATTGACGTCCTCTCTTTGCCCCTCGTTATCCCAAACGCTATTTGTCGAAAGCCCATGCAAACAGCAACCCTAACATGGAATCCAGATTCGATCTGCTTGTATCCGTCAACGCTGGATGTTCGCGCGATCGCGGCCGACATCTACGACCGAACGTGTCGCACTAGTTTCGATGCGCCAGGATTCTGTGTGGTGAACGTCGGCGACTCTTGGGATTCCGTCGCATTTCGCCAACTTATGGTTAATATCAAACGTGAAATGGCCGCGAGCCACATATCGCGTAGCAAGCAAACGCTGATTTATCTTTCTGCTGGCCGATTTGATCAACAGGAATCAACAAAACCTCACCTAGATGGTGGCCCAGACGAATGTTTCCTGATGCTTGGCTATGAACCAAGCGAGATTCCTTCCGAGCTTGAGATCTCTGATTACACGAAATGCGCTTATGAACTTGGCTTGACCCCCAAACAATTCATGGCCAAACACAATCCGATGTTCAAGTCTGGGCATGACTTGTTGCGCCCCTACTCCACTCGCATTCCATGCTTCTCAGCTAACACTTTTCAGATCGTCTGCATCAACAATTCATCCGCTCCGCACGTTGCCGACGGCAGCCACTGGCAAGGCACGCTTCATACTGCAACAATACAGAAACCTGACGAGTCCAAACGCCGCGTGATCAATTCGACGATGATTGCCCGTGCGCCATTGGGTTCCAGCGATGTGATTGATGAGAAGTCACTTCAATACTTCATTCACACTTCCGAGGTCAAGCGTCGTGGCTATGACAAACCGCACCTCGATGACGACAAGTAGTTATCGCATGCACCGGAGTGCGGTAGCGCGCGTTTTGTGAAATCAGTGTGTCTCCCGTAATCCGGTGATGTTAGGCGTTCTCTCCTGAGGCCGAAGTCATGTCAAAACCGAGTGCTAATCGGTTCCATCCCAAGCGATGGACTGCTTTGACGTGGCTGGCGGTTTTGCTCTGGGCATGGCAGCCATTCGCAGGTAACTTCCCGCCCTCCGAGTCGTATACGGTCGATCCGGTCACCGGCGAACTCTCAGAGCCAACGCGGTACCAGAGCCTTTCCGACCTTCCGTTCCCTGTCGGCTGGCCTCTGTACTACGTTAAGCCAAGCTACCTTACGGCTCCCGCAGTCCCCATACTGGCTGGAGCACCCATGCCACCGCCAGCGCCCTCAACGGTTCATCCGTTTGCGATGATAGCCAACTTCGCACTTGTCGTCATCGCGATTTCATCGCTCATCTACCTACTTCAAAAGACCAAGTATCGGTTTTCATTATTATTCCTCTTCGGTGCCATGGCGACGGTACCCTTGTACTTCGGACTGGGCCGCCTCATCGCGATGCTTGCTGGGTATGAGGCGGCACGGTGGTATCCGATTGCTGTCTATTTCTCACCGCTACCCGCCGCTCTTG
>JBGTHH010000523.1:0-4391 GCA_041746275.1 Pirellulaceae bacterium
CGGTGTTATGTGAAGACGCGGATCGTCTGAGCGACTTCATTCTCTCGCGTCCCGGCTGCGCCTTCTACCGTCCCTCGACGGCTCAACGAGCTAGCGAACCAAACGCCATCGCCCTATAAAACAATTGTCCGAATGCACCCCGATGATCGGCGGGATGGTCCGTCAGACACCGACACCGCCTAGACCATCTTGGAAGTGGTGCCTACCATGATCTTTCGTCAATACCGAGAAGGTGAGTTCCCGGAGTGGTGGAATGGGAAGCGACGGGTTAGGTCCGAACGAAAAGGAAGCCCTGGAGAAAGTCCTGGGTTATCTCAACTTTTCGTCGGGTACCCCTGATCCTAAGCTGTTGGCCCATTTGAATTGTCTATGGCAGGCTCAAGGCGTTTCCACCACGTCGCGCCCCCCCTGGCAAGTTGTGGGGGAAATCTTGAATTCGGGGCTGGAACGACTGGTCGCCGAGAATTCGGTGTTTCACGATGCATCCCAAGCCACCGCCGTGCTCGGGCTGGTCTGGGAGCGAACACTTCCCAGTTACCTGGAGTTTCATAGCGATCTACTGTTTCATCAGACCGACGAACACGTCTTCAACTCCTTCTTTGTCGGCCGCGTCTGCGAAGCGGTGCTGGGTCTCAAGGAACCCTGGAATGAGGAAGACCGGATCGTGCGGGGTGCGATCCGGCAATTGAACGACTATCTTGGCTATCGCCCGGTGGCGGTGCTGGAGTCCCGAAAGATCGAGCCCTATCCTCACGAGCGTGTGCGTCCCATCCCACTGTTCGTGCGTGGAGCGGGCGTCGCTGTGGGCGTCTACTACGAAGTCGTAACACGGGCTTTGACGTTACTCGAACAGACCGACGAAGACATCTTGCACAGCGCGTGCTTCGATTTGCGGAACTTGGAAGAGTTGGCGATCGATCCAAGAGCATACGATTTCGATCATCCGGTCAACAAGCGTCCCAATTACCACTTCGGTCAATGGGATCCGCATCAGATCGATGGGCAGGGTCACTACACGCGATTCGTCATCCAACAAGTTACGCTCGATGCGTTGATGCAGCGGCTGGATAATCGCGAGATTTCGGCCGACGAGTTACTGGTGGAAGCGGCGGCGGTGCTCGCCGGGATCATTCTCATGGGAGCCGGCATCAGCGGTAGTGGGCCGGATACCCACGATTCGACCACTACCTTGACGTCGCTCTTACCGCGCATTGCGGGCTATCGCGATGCCTTCTATGAGCGACTCTTAAGTCGTATCCCTGGCCCGCACGGCGTGCGACTCGTCCACGAAGCCGCCGAGCGTCGGCAACCGTTCGGTTGCGCGCGTCAGCATCTCAACGCCCAATTGGCTCGTCGCCGAGCCGCCCAATTGGAACATGTGCAACTTGCCAAGATCTTTGCCCGCATGGGTTATCCCGAAGCCGCCAAGCAGGAGGCCAATGTCGTCCCCACAACCTCGGCACGCATGCTGTGTCGCATCGACTGCCGCTTGACCGCCGCACAGGCTGCGATCACCCAACGCGATCCCACGCGAGCTGCCTCGTTGCTGAGCGAAGTCGTGGCGATCCTGCATCGCGGCATCGACTGTGGGGCGTTGGTGGATCCCTGGAACATCCTCGGCTTCGATGCGCAATTTAGCTTGTTTCCCGCCACGGAGAACAGTGTTCATGATCACCGAGTCGACGAACTGATTGCCTTGTTGGAGGAGGTGTTCGGTTTGTACTCCCGCGCCTGGGCCGAGACGGCGGCAGGAGATTCGGCGGAACTGGCTGAACGCATTTCCGCCGATTTTCACAGCTTGGCGCATTGGTGGCGACAGTTCGCGGCTCATGAAGTCTCCAACGTCGAAGCGATCGACGCGCTGGAAGCCTATCACGCGGCCGAGCATGTCTCACGCGCGCTGAAGCTCTGGCATCAGGGTGGGGCGGCGGCGGGAGACATCAGCTTCTGGGCCCCTCACGCACAGATGTTCGATTCCGCGCAGGCCTATGCCTTAGTAATCGAGGCTTTGCTCGATCAGGCCGATTATGTCGCGGCGCTGGGGCTGCTCATCCACTGGCTGAGTGAAGCCGAGCGAATTCCGCTCGAACAGGGTGACAGTTCGTTCTACCGATTGGCCGAACGCTGGTTGCTCGACGTGCGCCGAAGCGACATGGACGATCAAGCCGAGCCAGGGGTGGCACAAGCCGGTGTGATTCGTGGCGAAACCTGGCGATTGATTCGCAAGTTCTTCGATTACCTCGAAGCCAATGCGGAGGAATACTGGGAAACGCCCTCATTCGAATTGACGTCGGGATCAGCCCCCGGAACTTCGCGTGAGCAAACACCCGCCGATCCCTTCGTTGCCGCCGACGGTGAGGACGAATTGGACGACGAAGAAGAAGATCTGTTCAGCGCAGCTTACGAAAGTGTCGTGTTTCACGATAGCGCCGATGATGGAGTCGAAGGTTCGATCTTTGACACCAATGACGCGACCGAGGATGAACTCGTCGACGAATCGCAACGTGTGGTCGATCGTTTGACATTCATGAGCACGCTGGCGCGTCTGTGTAAGAGCGCGGGGCTGACACCATTGGACTCGACGGTCGGGACCGAACTGCTGGCCGAGCGCCGCGTGGTGATGCATCACTGGATCGACAAGCTTCAGAGCAATCGCACTGAACTGATCGAGTTGGTTGATCAGGTCCGTGGCTACCGCATTCCCACACCTCAAGGCGACCACGATTCCATGCTCGCCTACGATCGTCGGCGGATGTACAAGGAAGGGCTGCTCGACCGCATCATCGCCACATCGGCGGAGACCGCGGATGCGGTGCGGTTGTTACGTTCCGCGATAGTCGCCGAGTCTCCTAACCAATCCGTCGCCGAAACCGCCGATGTGCCTCAGGAAGAGCGTTTGGCCATCCTCGCGGTGGCCGCGATCCTCCGGCGCGATGTGGTGCAAGCCAGACAGCACGCGCAGGAGCTAATCCTGGAGTTGGCTGGCCTGCCTTTGCTCTATGTGCCGTTGGCCAAGGGCGGGGATGCCCGCGAGATCGTAGCGACCAGGATCCGCCAACGTAGCATCCAAGATTTGCTGCTTTGTTTGCCGCGGCTGGGTCTGTATGTCGAGACCTTTCGACTGATCGAGACGGCTCGGGACATGGAACGCAACAATCCCGTGGGTGCGGGGGCCGTGACCGAGTTCGACGAGCTGTTCAAGATCGGCTACAAGGCGATGGTCCAGTCGCTGGTGATCTCGGCGGAGGATTGGACCGTCAAAGATCGTCCCGCAGGCGAGTCACACGGTTCCGCCGATTCTCCCTTGGTGGCGTGTCTGGAACAGTTGACGGAGGTCTGTTTGCACAGTTGGTTGGCCCATAGCCACACACTACGACTTTCGGTACTCGAAAAGGTCAATGAAAAGCAGGCGTGGAACACGCTGGTCGACTTCATCAAGCGTTACGGCGACGAGTTGTTCACGCAACGTTTCTTAAATCTTGGCAATGTGCGGGCGATCCTGCATCAGGGAGCCGACACTTGGTTGCGTCAAGTGCAGGAGGAGGGCAATCATTGTCTGGAATGCCGCTTGTTGGACGAAATCGACGACAAGATTTCCCGTCGCGACGCCGTCTACCGCCTGACACTGGTCCTGGAAGCCATTATCGAAAACTACTCCGAGTATCGCGACTATAACAGCACGACCACTCAGTCGGATCGAGGAGATCTGCTCTACACGTTGTTGGATTTTTTTCGGCTGCGTACGAAATACGATCGCGTCTGTTGGAATTTGAAGCCCGTGGTTCTAGCCCACGAGATCCTGGTGCGCCGCGGCTGCAAACAGGCCGCACAGTTGTGGCGGCGGGCCTTGCGTGAACGGATCGACGCGGAAGCCGACAAGTTCGTCGAGCGACTGACCAAGCTGCAAAAGAAGTATGCCATGCAGATGCCTTCGATCGCCGATCGGATCAACGAACGATTCATGCGTCCGCTCGTGATCGATCGACTTTGTTCGTTGGTACAACCCGCCATTGCCGAAGCGAAACGCGATGGCCCGCGTCCGACGTTTCGGATGCTCCAATACGAAACCGACTTCCTGACGCGCGAACCCAGCGGCGTGGGCTTTGACCTGCCGCCGTGGCTGGCCGCGCTCGAGGAGGAGGTCCAGCGAGTTTCTCAACCGCCCCACGAACGGGATGATTTCGACGTGTTGGAATTGGCCGTGCCGCTGCTCAAGCTGTCTCATGACGAGGCGCTGGCGCGGCTTGACGAATGGCAAGACTGAGAAACCGCGAAACATCGTCGCTCGACCCCAGACGAGGAACGCTGCCCATGGCCCTCTCCGGAATTCAAACCTTTCTCGAACTACTCGCTGACTTTCAGGTGCGCTACATCTTTGGCAATCCCGGCAC
>JBGTHH010000524.1:0-7016 GCA_041746275.1 Pirellulaceae bacterium
CCGTTGCTCGTGCGCTGGCCCGGCGTGGTGAAGCCGGGGAGCGTCATTGACACGCCGGTCAGCAGTCCCGATTTCTTTCCGACCGTGTTGGAAGCCACCGGACTGAGTCCCGAGCCTGGTCAGGTTCTGGATGGACTGAGCCTGCTGCCATTGTTTCGTGGCGAGACGTTGCCCGAGCGGCCGTTGTTTTGGCACTATCCACACTATGGCAATCAAGGAGGAGCTCCCAGCGCGGCGATCCGCCTGGGCGATTGGAAATTGATCGAGTGGCTGGAGGATGAGCGGGTCGAGTTGTTTCATTTGCGGAATGATCTCGGCGAGCAGACGAATCTGGCCGAACAGGAGCCACAACGCGTCGCTCAAATGAAAAGTCAGCTTCACGCTTGGCAGCGGCAAGTCGGGGCCGTCATGCCTGCGAAGAATCCCAAGTTCGATGCGTCGCTGCCCAGTGGTCGCGCGGCCGTGCGTAACACCGGCAAGGCCGTCGGGAATCGTAACAAGAAGAAGTAATTACACCACGCGTTCTCAGCCTGGAATGTCTCAACATGAATGTGCTAACTCGAATCGGTTACTCCGTTGGTGCTTGGTTGATTATGGCGGCTGCCTGCTCGGCGGCCACGCCGCCTAACGTTGTGATTTTCTTAGCCGATGACGCGGGGTGGGGCGATTACAGTCGGAATGGCAATCAGCAAGTCAGCACCCCGAATATCGACTCGCTGGCTCGCGATGGCGTGACGCTCGACCGCTTCTACGTCTGTCCCGTCTGCGCGCCGACGCGGGCGGAGTTCCTTACCGGGCGGTACCATCCACGCACGGGAGTCTATGGGGTCTCGTCGGGGCAGGAGCGAATGGATCTGGACGAGAAGACAATTGCTGATGCGTTTCAGGCAGCAGGCTACGCGACGGGTGCGTTTGGAAAGTGGCATAACGGCAGCCAATGGCCCTATCATCCGAATGCTCGCGGTTTTGATGAATACTACGGCCACACGTCGGGGCATTGGGGAGAGTACTTCGATGCTCCCCTGGAACACAACGGCCAACCTGTTCGCGATCGTGGCTACATTGTCGACGTCTGTACGGATCGGGCCTTGAGCTTCGTAGAGCGGAATCGGGATCAACCGTTCCTGTGCTACATACCATTCACGACGCCACATTCGCCGTGGGCGGTTCCCGACGAGTATTGGCAGAGGTTTAAGGACAAACCGTTGCCCCAGCGTGCCACGCTGCCCGACCAAGAGGATTTGGATCATTCCCGCTGCGCGCTCGCGATGCTGGAGAATCAGGATTGGAATGTCGGCCGAGTATTGAAGAAGCTTGACGATTTGCAACTCGCGGAGAACACCATCGTGCTGTACTTCTCCGATAATGGCCCGAACAGTTGGCGTTGGAACGGAGGCATGAAAGGGAGGAAAGGGACCACCGACGAGGGCGGCGTGCGCTCCACCTGTTTCCTGCGTTGGCCAGCCAGTTTACCGGCCGGTCATCAGGTGCCTCAAATCGCCGGAGCGATCGATTTGCTACCGACGTTGACCGCGCTAGCCAATGTTCCGCGCGTCGGAGATAAGGCGCTGGATGGGCGTGACCTGAGTCCACTTTTGAAACGAGACGAACCGTCTTGGCCGGAGCGGATGATCTTTTCCAGTTGGGCTCGCAACGTCAGTGTCCGGACTGCGACGCATCGGCTCGACAATCAGGGCAAATTGTTCGACATGATCGAAGATCCCGCGCAAACGATGGCGATCAACGTCCAGCAACCCAAGCTTGCGGAGCATTTGACAGCCGCCGTACGGGAATGGCGTCGCGAGATGTTCGGCGATGCGGAGCCTCCCGCGTTGGCTGGGCGAGTCAACACCGCTCGACGCGGTAGTGCCATCGACCCGCGACCGATTCCCGTGGGCTATCGCGAGTTTCCACGAACTTGGCTACCGGCTCGGGATGGCGAACCTCGCGGCAATGTACGCCGCAGCGCGAGTGCGCCCAACTGCTCGTATTTTGTCAACTGGACCTCGACTGCGGACAGCATGGTGTGGGAGATCGAGGTGCAAAACCAAGGCGAATACCAAGTCGAAATCCAGTACACCTGTCCTCTGCCCGACGCCGGCTCGATCGTGGAACTGAGTTTCCTCGAACAACGCCTCACGGGAAGCGTGACTCCCGGTTGGGACCCGCCCTTATACACCAATCAAGACACGCTGCCTCGACCGCCCGCGGAATCGTCGATGAAGGAATTCAAGACGCTGGCCTTGGGCAAGCTGACCCTCGCACCGGGGCGCGGACCGTTGACGCTGCGCGCGTTGGCTATTCCTGGCCAAGTGGTGATGGATGTACGAGCCATCACGTTGACGTTACTGCCTTGAAGCCGTCACACCTGAAGAAAAGGCGCGGCCAGCCGCCTACTGGTGACTGCCCGTGAAAAGAGAGTGGTTCCTGATGAAGCTACCTTCGCTCCCATCCGCGTTCTTCATCATGCTCGGGACGTTATTCGTTCCGACGATTCCCGCAGCCGAACGACCGAACATTGTTGTGATCCTTGCGGACGACTTGGGTTACGGGGAACTGGGCTGTTATGGCGGAACGGACATTCCCACGCCACACATTGATTCGTTGGCCAGCTCGGGCGTTCGGTTCACTAGCGGCTACGTCACCGCGCCGTTCTGCGCCGCATCGCGAGCGGGCCTGCTGACCGGACGCTACCAAACACGATTCGGCTTCGAGTTCAATCCGATCGGCGCTCAGAATGCGGATCCCGCGATCGGCTTGCCAACCGACCAGCGGACCTTGGCTGCGGTCTTGCGCGAGGCCGGTTACGCGACGGCCTTGATCGGAAAATGGCATCTGGGTGGAACGGCTCGCTTTCATCCGCAACGACGCGGCTTCGACGAGTTCTTCGGTTTCTTGCATGAAGGACACTATTTTGTCCCGCCACCGTGGAAGGGACACGTCACGTGGCTGCGGCGAAAGGCGTTACCCGATGGCTCCACAGGCCGCTGGACGTCGCCTGATGGACGCGTGATCTGGAGTACGCACATGGGGTACTTCGAGCCCGACTATGACGCCGACAACCCGATTCTGCGAGGCAGCCAGCCGATCGACGAACCCGTAAATCTCACCGACGCGTTTACCCGCGAAGCCGAACAATTCATCGATCGACATCAATCGCAACCGTTCTGCCTTTGTTTGGCATATAGCGCCGTCCACAGTCCCCTGCAGGCCGCCGATGCGTACCTGGATCGGTTTGGCCATGTGGAAGATATCCAGCGCCGAATCTTCGCGGCCATGCTCGCGCAACTCGACGACGGGGTTGGACGCGTGCTCAACAAGTTGCGCGAATGCGATTTGGAGAAACAGACGCTGGTGGTGTTCCTCAGCGACAATGGTGGACCGACTCGCGAGCTGACCTCCAGCAATCGTCCGCTCCGTGGTGAGAAGGGACAGCTTCTGGAAGGAGGCATTCGCGTGCCGTTTCTCATGAGTTGGCCCGGCCGAATTCCGGCTGCTCACGTGGAGAGCCGTCCCGTCATTTCGCTCGATCTGTTCGCCACCAGCGCGGCCGCCGCCCGAACTACGCCGAACATCGTGCTGGATGGCCAGAACTTGTTGCCCCACCTCGCCGCACGCGACGAGTCGCCCATCCACGCGGAGCTGTATTGGCGCGTTGGCCGACTCGCGGCACTGCGGGCCGGCGATTGGAAGATTCATCGTGGTCGTGGTGATCCGCATTGGCAGCTCTATGACGTGGCGAACGATCCGGGAGAGAGTCGCGACCTGGCGGCGGCACATCCCGAGCGTTTGGAGGAACTCGTCGCCGCCTGGCAACGCCTCGACAGCGAGATGCGAGAGCCTCTTTGGGGCGGCGGTCGTTAGGCGATCCCTTCGGTGACGGATTGTGAAAATCCCATGAATTTCACGCGTTTCCGCTGTTCAGATGAACGCGTTGACTGGCCGCTTCGAATAGCGCGAGTTACACTGGCTCCAGCGTGAAATGAATCGATTCGTGTGTACTTGCGAGGGAACTTGCTGCCATGTCTTGCCGAGCATCATCCAGGTCTGTTGTTGCGATGCTGAGCGTTTTGTGTGGGCTCTGGGCCAGTGCCACTTACGGCGATGCCTTGCGAGACTTGCAGACACAAGCGATCGCGGCTGGTCACTCGGAAGCTGCCCACTGGGGTTGGCAGCCTAAGAATTACGTGCTGTGGGGCTCCCACTCGAATCGCTTGATTCCGGTCTATACGTACGGCACCAAGGAAGCGGGCACGGGCATCGATCTGAGCGATTACATGGGCGAGAACAGTTTGTATCGTCGAGCGTCGTCGATTGAACAGGTGTATGGGTTTCTCCCATCGCGGACGGTATCACCCACAGCGGACTACCTGGACCAAACCGACCTGTTTCGCTTGCAGAAAGCGGCGTTGGACGGCGGAAAGAAGTACATCTTCCTCGTGATCTTCGATGGGATGGATTGGCAAACAACGCGGGCGGCCAGCATCTACAATTTGCAGCGAGTGGCCTATTCGGCGGGGCGTGGCACCGGCACACACTTTCAAGACTATCAGGCGAGCGGCACCAGCCAGTTTGGCTTCATGGTCACCTCGCCCCATAACAACGGGACCGATGTCGATGTCGACCAGCAAATCGTCAAGAACCCCGGCGGCGAACTCCTGGGCGGATACGATCCCGACCGAGGCGGTCCTGATCCGTGGACGGCGGGAAGCGATCCGCAATACCTTGTGGCCGGGCCCAAGGACGCGCCGGGACGTCACGCCTATACCGACTCGTCCAGCTCGGCCGTGAGCATGACGGCGGGGATCAAGACCTACAATAATGGAGTCACGGTCGATATAGCTGGGCGGCAAGTTCCGACAATTGCTCACATCGCTCAGGCACGCGGCTATCAAGTCGGAGCCGTGACCAGCGTGCCGATCAGCCACGCCACGCCGGCAGCGGCTTACGCCCACAACGTGCATCGCGATGACTACCAGGATCTCACACGCGATTTGCTCGGCTTGCCTTCCATCAGCCACCCGCAAGAACCGTTGTCGGGGCTCGACGTCTTGATTGGTGGTGGATTCGGTGATGTGCGTAGTCGCGATGCCGGACAGGGTGCGAACTTCGTTCCGGGCAACGCCTACTTGACCGACGACGACTTGGCTCGCGTCGATGTAGCTCATGGAGGCAAGTACGTCGTGGCCGTGCGAACGCCGGGCGTCAACGGAGCAAAACAACTCGCCGAGGCCGCGCAGCAGGCCGCTCGGGAAGGTCAGCGGCTGTTCGGGTTTTACGGGTATGGTGAAGCCAAAGGTCACCTCCCGTATCAAACCGCCAATTGCGATTATCAGCCGGCACCCGGACGCAGCAAGACGGCGGAGAGCTATTCCGAAGCCGACTTAAGGGAGAATCCCACCCTGGCCCAAATGACTAAGGCGGCACTTACGGTATTGGAGAAGAGCGAGCGAGGCTTTTGGCTGATGGTCGAGCCGGGAGATGTCGATTGGGCGAACCACGACAACAACTTGGATAACTCGATCGGAGCCGTGAACAGTGGAGATGCGGCGGTTCGAGTCATCACCGACTGGGTCGAGCAGCACAGCAATTGGCAGGAGTCCCTGATGATTGTGACGGCCGATCATGGACACATGTTGGTGCTCGATCGACCCGAGTTGCTTATCGAATCGTCGACGACGGGCGCGTCGCCTTGATCCAGGGTGGTCAGCATGTCGCCGAGTTGGGGAGTCCTTCCCGACGATAACCGCTACGTTCGTTTTATCCGCGCTCAGCGACGGCCATTTGATGATAAATCTCGTCATGCGCACCTCGCGGCGATTTGCTCGCAGTGAAATAGAATTGTCCCCGACGCCGCTCCTAAGGCATGGTTTTGGGCTATGTTTGATTGGGCAGTTCGTTCTTTCAATGCCCCGAATTGAACAGAGGGTCATAGCGTGTTTGGTTGGTTATCGTGGTTGGTACAATCAAGGCGTGGCGAGAGCTTGTTGCATCCCGCGCCGCATTTCGAGGCGATGTTGGATCGTGAGAGATCGCGAGCGGATCGTTCGAAATCGGTGTTCTCACTGCTCGCCATCCAGGTGTCGGAATCGCGTCCCTCGCCGCGGTCGTTACGCACGCTCTGCGCCACACTGGAGGGGCGTCTGCGGGCCACGGACCTGACCGGTTGGTTACCGGAAGGCCGCATCGGAGTCATTCTGCCCGATACGTCACGTGAGGGCGCGTGTGAACTGATCGACGACCTGCGCGAGGAATTAGGCTCAAAGGGAGTCGAGTGTGCGTACGAGCTATTCCACTATCCAACACGGTCGGAATCGGAGCCAGAATTCAAGGACCTGATGGACGACCAAATGGTGGCGGCCGAGTCCCATGATGCCCGGTTATCACCTGCATTCTTTCTGCAGCCGCTGCCGATGTGGAAGCGAGGGATCGATGTGATTGGCGCGAGCCTGGGGCTCGTGGTGCTCTCACCGATCCTGTTGCTGACGGCCTTGGCCATCAAGTTGACATCGCCTGGACCCGTGCTGTTCTTTCAGGCTCGTTCCGGACTCGGCGGTCGGCCCTTCACCCTGTACAAATTCCGCACGATGTGCGTCGATGCCGAGGAAAGGCAAGCCGACTTACGGGTTCACAATGAACAAGACGGGCCAGCCTTCAAAATCAAGCAGGATCCGCGTGTGACGCCCCTGGGCAGGATCTTACGCCGGTCTTGCCTGGACGAGTTGCCGCAACTGCTGAACATCTTGCGGGGCGATATGACGCTGGTCGGTCCTCGACCGCTCCCTTGCCACGAGACCGACCAATGCAAGTCGTGGGAGCTACGTCGATTGGACGTCACTCCAGGGCTGACCTGTATTTGGCAAGCGGGTGCCCGACGCGTTCCCTTCGCGGAATGGATGCGCATGGACATCCGTTACGCGCGCCAAAGAACTCCGCAGCATGACATCAAGCTGCTCGGCAAAACCTTGGTCCAAGTGTTGCGACATCGCGCGTCCGATTGATCAACGAGGTGGGCT
>JBGTHH010000525.1:0-8094 GCA_041746275.1 Pirellulaceae bacterium
GCATACATGGAAATGGCGATCGCTTTAGCAGAGCGCATCGCCACGGCCCCCGCCGCTTCGACGATCGAGGATCGCGTCGCGTACGGTCTGCGTTTGTGTGTGGCTCGCACTCCCAAGTCGGCCGAGGTGCAACAGCTCGCCGAGGCCTATCGGATCGAGTTCGAGCAGTTTACCAAGCTTCCCCAGGCGGCCCGCGCGTTGATCGGCTCGCGAGCAAACTCCACAGCGGATCTAGCTGAGCTCGCCGCGTGGACTTGCGTGGCCAATATCTTGCTGAATCTCGACGAGACGATCACCAAGGGATAACCGGGACTGTCCAGCCACTCTCGACGTCACTCACTCACCATCACATCAAGAATTAACCGTATGAACGAATTCCTGCCCCAGACGATTTCACGTCCCCTGCAATTCAAGAACGGTTGTGCGATCGGCATCAGCAATCGGTGGCGACAGGGTCAATATTGCTCGATTCTGACCGAAGCCGGTATCGTGGGCTGTGGTATCTACGACGTGAAGACCGCGGCCGAGTTTGGTCAAGCCATCGCGATTGCCAAAGGAACACCGGAGCACCCCTTGATTGATCCGGAAGATCTCTTCGACGCGAAGATCGTCGGCTTGACGCCGCAAGCCAGCTCGCTCGGCATCGAGATTGGGATGAGCGGACACGAGGCGGTCGAGCTGTTGTTGGCATCTACCAATGCGGGAGGAATGACGCTTGTCTGATCAACCGACGTCCGCGATGGTTCCCCCGATCACCGATCCGACTCCCATCTTTGAATACTTTCGCGGCTGCTATGCCACAGAACTGCTGACGGCGGCCGTGGCGCACTTCAATGTCTGTGGGATGCTGTCGAAAAATGCCTACACGTTTCTTGAGTTGCAAGCCGCCTTGCAGCTCGACGAGCGACCGGCCAGCGTGTTGGTAACCGCGTTGCGTGCTATGGGACTCGTGACGAAGAACGACGACGGCAAATTGGTCCTCACGCCGTTGGCTCACGAGCATTTGGTTCCCGGAACCGCTTTCGATGTGAGTGATTACGTGGGCCTTGCGGCCACCAGCCCCGGGGTGTTGGAAATGGTCGAGCGTTTACGCACCAATCGCCCGGCACACGCCCAGGACGAAGGAGCCGCGTTCATCTACCGCCAAGGCATGCGTTCGGCCATGGAACGGGAGGACCTCGCTCGGCATTTCACCTTAGCGTTACTCGGCCGCGCGCGGAATGTGGCACCCGTGTTGGCGGAACGCGTGCCAATTGGTGGTGTCACGCGACTGCTGGACGTCGGGGGAGGGACGGGCATTTACAGTCTCGCGCTGCTGCAACAGCATCCGCGGCTTCGGGCCGTCGTGCTCGATCGCGCCGAGGTGTTGAAGGTGGCTGCGGAGTTGGCAGCGCAGTCGGGCGTCGCGGATCGCTTGGAGCTGCGTGAGGGCGACATGTTCGCCGATCCACTGCCCACCGATTGTGAAGCGATCCTGTTGTCGAACATCCTGCACGACTGGGACCAACCCGATTGCCAACGCCTTGTTCAACGCTGTGCCGACACCTTGCCGGACGGCGGCCAGCTATGGATTCACGATGTCTTCCTGCATGACGAATTGGACGGCCCCTTGCCCATCGCGCTCTATTCCGCCGCCCTGTTCACGCTGACCGAAGGGCGCGTCTACAGCCAAGCGGAATATCGCACTTGGCTGCACCAAGCCGGTCTCACACCTCACCCGCTGATCCCCACGTTGATTCATTGCGGAGTCCTACCGGCGACCAAGTCACCGGCTCATATCCGCTAGGTGGTCGACGATACGCGTTGATATCGCTGAGCGAGTTCGCGAGATCTGCTCTCCTCAACGACGGGACGGACTGCCGAGATCTTTCGCCACAAACACGGAATCGGAACAGACGGTGGTATCGACCGTGAAGCCGCGGTGATGGAAGATGTCGAGCATACGGCGGTTGTCTGGGGCGGTCTCCGCGACGACGCGTTGCACTCCCCAAAGCTGACAAACTTCCAGGCAATAGTCGGTGAGCACCGAACCGAGGCCGATCCCCTGCCAGGGGTCACCGACCAGGATGGCGAACTCAGCTTCGCGATGATCGGCATCGGCGACCAAACGACCGACTCCGATGATCTTGCGGCGGTCGTCTTCCTCAATTTCGGCCACGATCGCGATCTCGCGGTCATAGTCGATGAAGCAAAAGCGTGTGGCCATTTCATGCGTCGTGGCCTTGAACATGTAGCGAAAGCGAAAGTGGAGCGTTTCTGGAGAACAAGTCGCCAACAGTTCGTGCCACATCGGTTCGTCTTCGGGTTTGATCGCTCGCAAGAGCAGCGGCGTGCCGTCCTTGAGCTTGGTGCGCTTCGTGAACTCGTCGGGATAGGGCCGGATGGCTAAGTGCGAATAGGGCCGGACCGGATGGAGAATGGTCTCGTGATCCAGCACGATGCGGGCATCCAGGGCGATCACGTCGTCGGGAGTCACCAGCAACGGATTGACATCCAGTTCGACGATCTCGGGGTAGTCCGCGACGAGATACGACAACCGGATCAGAATCTCGATCAGCCGGTCGATGTTCACGGCGGCATGGCCACGGTAGCCGCAGAGCAATGGCCAGGACCGTAGAGACTGCAAGGCTCGTCGCGCAAGCCGTTCGTTCAGCGGTGGCAGTTCCAGGGCTCGATCCTGAAACAGCTCCGCCGTGACACCGCCCGCGCCGACAAGTAACACGACACCGAACACCGGATCGCGTTTCGCTCCAACGATCAACTCGTATCCATTCGGCGCGGACACCATCCGTTGCACGGTGACGCCTTCGACGATTGCCTCGGGACGCCTCTGCTTCACGCAATTCATGATGCGATCGAAGCCCGCCCGGACCTCGCTTTCGTTGGCCAGGTTCAGTTCGACGCCACCGACATCCGTCTTGTGCGTAATTTGCACCGAGAAGACTTTCAACGCGACGGGGAAGCCCACGCGACGCGACAACTCCACCGCGTCGTCCGCCGAGCGGGCAACGTACGTTTTGGCGACCGGGATCTCGTAGGCTTCGAGCAACGCTTTGGAAGTGCTCTCGTTCAGGACGTCGTGGCCCGCGCTAAGGATCGTGTCAAAGACCGCGCGCAGTTTGGCGCGGTCCAGCGGAAACTCGACGGGCATCTCCCGCGGGGTTTCGTACAGTAGTTGCCGATTTCGAGCGTAAGTCACCAAGTACATGAATGCGCGAACGGCTTGCTCCGGCGACGAGTAGGTGGGTATCCCGGCTGTGTTGAACCGCTCGATGCCTTCCCGCACCTTGCCGCCCCCCATCCACGCCGTCAGCACTGGCTTCGAAGAATGTTTCGTCGCGGCAATGACGGCGTCGGCGGCTCCGGTCGGTTCCGTCATCGCTTGTGGAGAAAGAATCACCAACACGCCATCGACGTCCTCATCCGCCAAGACGATCTCGACCGCTTTGCCGATCCGCTTGGGTGGTGCGTCGCCGAGCACGTCGACGGGATTACCATGCGACCACGCGGAGGGTAGTTCCTTGTTGAGCTTCGTGATGGTCTGCTCCGCTAACTTGGCCAACACGCCCTGCCGTTCCAACAAGGCATCCGTGGCAATGACTCCTGGCCCACCGGCATTGGTGACAATGGCCAGCCGTGCGCCCTGCGGCGTTTTGTGACGCGCGAGCAGTTCGGCGCAATCGAACAGGTCGTCGATTTCGAACACGCGCACGACTCCGGCTCGCGCCAATGCCGCCTCGTACACGGCATCCACACCCGCCATGGCACCTGTGTGGGAGGCGGCCGCTTGAGCCGATTCGGCGAAACGTCCCGCCTTGAAGGCGATAATCGGTTTTTTCTTAGCGAACGCGCGGGCTGCGGACATGAACTGACGAGCTTCGGTAATCGACTCGATGTAGAGCATAATCGAATCCGTCCATCGGTCGATGGAAAAGTAATCGATCAAATCGGCGATGCTCACGTCGAGCATGTTCCCGACCGAGACGAACTGGGAAAAACCGATTTGCTCCTGCAATGACCAATCCAGCACCGAGGTGCATAACGCACCGGACTGGGATATGAAAGCGACATTACCTTTGAGCGGCATGTCCGTGGCAAAGCTGGCGTTCAAAGCGATGTGCGGAACGATCACTCCCAAACAGTTCGGGCCGACGATACGCAAGCCAGGAAAACGCTGGGCCTCGCGCCGTATATCTTGTTCCAGCGCCGCACCGGCTTCGCCCAGTTCGCGAAACCCAGCGGACAGGATCACCAGCCCCATGATGCCAGACTCGCCACACTCACGAACAATCTCGGGCACGGATCGCGCCGGGGTACAGATCACGGCGAGATCGGGTGTCGACGGCAAGGCCGCGACGCTCGCGAAGCAAGGCCGATCACCGATGGCTTGGTACTTGGGATTGACCAATTGAATCTCGCCCTGGTATCCCCCATCGATCAAATTGCGCAGGACGAACTGCCCCACACTTGTCGCATGGAGACTCGCCCCCACAACCGCCACACTCTTCGGATGAAAGATCTTGTCGAGATTGAGAATCGGCATGTCGGTTGACCTTGATTTTGAAAGCGAGCCCGCCCGAGCGGCGTTAAGCCTGATTCTGGCCCACTGTTAAGTTAGCAACTACCATTCACTTTAGCTGTCCGAAAAGGGGTCAGACCCTCTCCGTCGCGGCCCAAAACCTAGTAAAATCGACTCTCCTCCAAAGGGTCAGACCCTTTTCCGACAGGCTCTTAGGCCGAGAGCATCTCGTGCAAATGGTATTCCACGCTTTCCGCCAGCGCGAAGGGATGATACCCGCCTTCGAGCACGCTAACCACGCGTCCCTGGGCGTGCGTCGTGGCGATGTCCAAAACGGTTCGAGTCAGGACGCCAAAATCCTCGCTCTCCAACCCCAACGAACCGACAGGATCAAGTTTGTGACAGTCGAACCCCGCGCTGATCAAGACCAATTGCGGCTGGATCTGGTCGGCGAATCGTCGCACGGTGTTGGCAAATTTCGCTAGATAGTCTTCCCGAGATGTGCCGAATTTGACCGGCACGTTGAGCGTCGTTCCATATCCCGCACCGGCACCAACTTCGTCAGCGGCCCCCGTGCCTGGATAGAACGGCGATCGATGAATCGAGTAGTAGCCAACCTGGGCGTCCTCCCAGAAAATGTCTTGGGTGCCATTACCGTGATGCACGTCCCAGTCCACGATCAGGACGCGCGTGAGGCCGAACTCTTCCATCGCCAGACGAGCGCCCACAGCCACATTGTTAAAGAGGCAGAAGCCCATCGCCGCATCGGCCAATGCATGGTGCCCCGGTGGCCTGACCAGACAGAACGCCTTCTCGGCATCTCCTCGCAACACACGCTCCACCGCATCGCAGACCGCGCCCACCGCCATCCGGGCCACCCGATGCGATTGAGGACAAACCACCGTGTCCGGGTCTAGGTGCCCGCCACCTTGCTCCGCGGCAGCCCGCACGGACTCGATGTATTCCGCCGAGTGGACTCGACGCAAACGATCGTCGGATACCTCCGCCCAGGACGGGCACAGGCACTTCGAATGCAACGCGACTTGATTCAAATGCCGGATGGCAGGCAAAATCCGCGCGGCGTTTTCAGGATGGTCTCCCGTATCGTGTTCCAGGAAGACCGGTGCGGAGTACAAGAGTGTCATATCACCAATCCAAGAGCCTGTTTTTCACTCGGCTGCCACGGGGTTTCACTCGGCTGCCACGGGCGGCTCCGGAACCGTCAAGCACGGATTCCGTGTAAAGAATCCCGCCGGTATCAACTTGAAGCCCACATGGGCAGCGGGCATGATAGGCCACTCTTCGGCGCGCGGCACGTGGGTCACGGCCATGGTGTACCACATCACCAAGTCCGTGTCTTCGAGTGATTCGTCGCCGCTCCAATGTGGCAGCCCTTCCTCCGCGATACGTTGACGGGGAAACGCTCCCGACGCGTAATTCTCACCCGGTTTCAGACGGGTTACCCAGAGGTGTTTGTCGATGTAACCCGCACGCTTATGTACGCTCGATTCCGCACCGACATACGGAACCGAGTTCTCACCGGGATGGAGCATGTACCCCGCGTAATGTCCAAGTGTATTGCGCGAATTGGGATTGTAGACCTTCCAGCGACGATGCTCTTCCAAGTTCAACGTTCGCTCGGCTTCACGCTCTGTCCGCAACACACGCTCCACATGCACAAACGCATTGGCCGCGGGATTGTCCGGGCCGAACGGCACCTTCCGCACCGTCGACTCCAAGACGCCGTTGCCGGTTCCATCGATATCGAAATCCAGGCGGAAGCTAAAAATGTGCTGGTGGTTCGTCGCCACGCTACTGCCGTCCACCAAGGTCCCGTACCGTTGATCGCCCTGTGGCTCCACATCACCAGTGGCTTTTTCCGCCGCTTCGCAATTCGCGCACTTCTGCGGGACCACGCCCTTCACGAGCAAGATGCCGGTCAAATCCACACGCAGCTCGAGCGAACCATCCTGATGAAAGATCCAATTGAGTCCATAGTCGTAGTTGCCGATGGTGGCCACATAGCCGACGACCAACTGCCGGCCTCGACGAATCGCGGTCTTTCCCGATGCTTCGTCAAAATGCTTCCATAACAATCCACCATCTTGCTCGTAGACCGCCACTGCGTCAGGTTGCACGTAGGGATCGCCTCGATCATCGGCGAAGGTCGCGTCCAACAGCACGGCGTTTTCAGGAACGTCCAAACCCAATTGCAGTGAATTCGCCGTGCGACCCAGCCCATATTCGCCTTGATCAAACGCGCTGCGCCAACTCCAGGCGGGATCGGGATCGCCATAGGGCACCACCATCTCGGCCACCGAGGCGCGGTGCAGGATCGGCCGGACTTGGCCTCCATCCTCGAATCCGACCCGAAGCAGCACCAATCCCTCGCGAGGATGCAGCAGGTAGCGGAATCGCCACTGCTGCCAGCGGATTTCTTGGCCATGGATTTCGAAGCTTGGGCCGTCCGGCTGCGTGATCTTTAGCGGTCGCAAGGGAGCCAGTGGCGGGCCTAACGAATCGACATCAAAAAAATCCGTCCCCGGTTGTTGAGAGACGGGGACGATGCCCGTATCCAACAACCTCGTGACCTTGCCGGCAGCCACATCCACGGTGGCCACGACACCTTCCACCGGACGACCATAGGCGTTGATGCCCTCGCCTTGATAGAACGACAACACGCGCATCATCCGCGTCTGCTGAGGGCCATCCTCCTCGACATAGCCAGGTGCCCAGCAGTCCAAGTAGACTTTCTCCAATTCGGTGATCCCCCGTTTGCGCATCGCGGCCTGCCAGCGAGCGTCTTCCCGCACGATCCCCTCGACGGTCTCATATTCGTCGAGCAGCACGAGCGGATGGATGCCCGGTACCACCGTCAGGGATTCGACCTTCCCAGCCGTCAGGTTCACGATGGCCTCATAGCTGGTGTTGGTCTTCCGATCCATGATCAGCACCGAGGCTTGTCGCGCCGGCGGTTCGGCTGCGAGCAGTGCCTGCTTGTCGGGCTCATGCACCGAAACGATCGGAAACATCAAATCATCCGACAGGTCCGCTCGCTCTTTCAGCAGTTGTACGGTGTGCTCGATTTCCGTGGCCGCGAGCGGGTCGAGCGGATGCGGCATCGAGTCGTCGCCCCTCAGATCCCCCGATTGCATCGCTTCCAACATGAGAATCGCGATAACAAAAGCAACACCGAACAAACGCACTCGCAACATCATAGAAGCTCCACAGGTGGCATGAGAGTAAGGGGAGTGGCAGCAAGATTGCAGGTCACAAATGTAGTTCCCGACCTGCCTCGAGACAAGCGACGGGCGTCAGGCCAAGGCTTGGGTGACAACTCGGCCCGCGACATCGGTCAGGCGAAAGTTCCGCCCTTGGAACTTGTAGGTCAAACGTTCGTGATCCAGGCCTAGCAAATGCAACAACGTGGCATGGAAGTCGTTGACGTGAATGGGATCGACTACGGGGAAATAGCCGAGCTCGTCGGTCTGACCTACCGTGACACCACCGCGAACCCCACCTCCCGCCATCCAGACGCAATAGGCATCCTTATGGTGATCCCGTCCCGCCTTGGC
>JBGTHH010000526.1:0-5777 GCA_041746275.1 Pirellulaceae bacterium
GGCTTCGAACGGAACGAATTCCGTTCTACTGTTTGGTTGCGGCTCCGCCGCGTTAGGACTATCGCAGCAGGAAGACTTCGATGGAATCTTCAAGAGTCAGTTCGTGATCGCTGGGTGGGAAGTAGGCGAGGCAGTCGGCGTCGGCCAGCGTGCGCAAGTCGGCGGAGCCCTTCCAATCGAGCGGTTCGACCAGCCACCCCGCGCCTTGCTCCCACAGACGCGCTGGGTAGTACGTGGGTCGATCACCACGATGTGAATGAGGGCGATTCAAGCGAGCCACGCGTCGTGGGAGGCCGACGGGTGGCTGTCCCGCGAGGACCTGCAAGGCGGGGCGAACGAACAGTTCAAAACAAACGAGACTGCTGACTGGATTGCCGGGCAAACCGAAGACGAGCGTTTGGCCCGACGATGTGCTCCGCGTGCCAAACCAAACTGGCTTGCCCGGTTTGAGATGCACTTTGTGGAAGATTTGCGTGACGCCGTTCGCCGCCAAGGCGTCTGGTACCAAATCCAACACACCCGCTGATACGCCACCGGACAGGACCAACACATGGTGGCCGAGCCCTTGCTGGATGAGTTGTCGCAGTTCGTCCGGATCGTCGCGGCCGATGCCGAGATTCACCGGCTGCCCTCCCGCTCGAAGAACCAGAGCTTCGAGCATCGCGCCGTTACTGTTGCGGATCTGGCCAGGTTGCGGTCGTGTGCTCGGCGGCACGAGCTCATTTCCTGTCGATAGGATCGCGACGGTCGGCTGAGGAAAAATCGGCACCTCGGTCACGCCGATCTCGGCCAGCACTCCGACCTCAATGGGTCGAATCACGCGCCCCGCGCGCAGCACCACATCCCCGACTTGCATCGAACTGCCCCGACGCATGATGTTCTGACCGGGCTGCGCCGACCGGGCCTCGATGCGCACGCGCGGCGGCGCGGCTTCGATCTGTGTGGTTTGTTCGACCATCACGACCGCATCGGCACCAGTGGGAATCGGCGCTCCGGTCATGATGCGTGTCGCCGCGCCGCGTGTCACCGACTGGCTGGGCAGTTCGCCTGCCGTGACTTCCTCGAGCACCGACAACTCGACGCCCGGCGTAATGTCACTGGCCAATACAGCGTAGCCATCCATCAGCGCCTTGTCGTGTGGAGGTGAATCGATATCGCTCCGCTGAGCCTCGGCCAGAACAGCGCCCAAGGCTGTCAATAGCGGGACGCGCCGCATCGCGCGAGACGTCGCTCGTTCCAGGACTTGGGCCAAGGCTTCCGCGACGCTGATCATGTCAAAGCTTTAGGAATCGCTTTAAGAGTTCGTGCCCCGGCTCGGTCAGAAAGCTCTCGGGATGAAACTGCCAACCTTCGACCAGCCACTTCTTATGTCGAATGCCCATGATCTCTCGCGTCCCGTCGGGAGCCGTGGACCAAGCGGAGATTTCAAAGTCGTCGCTCAACGTATCCGGCTTGATCACAAGGCTATGATAGCGCGTGGCGACAAACGGATTGGCCAGTCCGGCGAACAGGCCTTGATTGTCGTGGTGGATATGGTCCGTCTTGCCATGCATCAAATGCTCGGCGCGGACGATCTCGGCACCGGTGGCTTGGCCGATGGATTGGTGTCCCAGGCAGACGCCCAGCAAGGGAGTTTTGCCCATGAAGCGCTGCACGCAGGCCACCGAGATCCCGGCTTCATTGGGCGTACAGGGACCGGGTGAGACGATCAAATGGCTCGGTTGCTTCGCAGCGATCTCGTCCAGCGTGATCTGATCGTTGCGATGAACTTCCATCTGGAGCGTCGGGTCAATCTCGCCGATACGCTGCACTAGGTTGTAGGTGAACGAGTCATAGTTATCGATTAGCAGAATCATGGTCGCATTGTAGCTCTCGACAGCCCCTTCCTCCAAGGCCGTGACGGGGTGCCGCGACCGAACGCCATGCGACTTAACCTCACGGTCGCTGTCAGCTAGAATCAAGAGCGAAGTCAACGTCGAGTGGAGGGCTCAGATGGCAATTGTTGAACTACCCCGGATTCTGCCGTATCAACCCGTGCGCATGACGGTGGAACGCTATCATCAACTCACCAAAGCTGGTGCCTTCACGGAGCACGATGAGGTCGAACTGCTCGATGGAGTCGTGACGGAAAAGCTTCCGAAGAATCCTCCGCATCGAATCTCCACGCGACGTTGCGACTTGGCATTTTCCCAAGCGGTGCCGGAGGGTTGGCACGTTCAAAACCAAGAACCGGTGACACTCCAGAATAGTGAGCCCGAACCTGACGTGGCGATTGTTCGGGGCCAACTTCAAGATTACGGCGACCGCCATCCAGGTCCCGCCGAGGTCGCATTGGTTGTCGAAGTGGCGGATACTCCTCTAGGACGCTTCGTGGAGTCAGGCCGTCCTTGTAGGTTGGACCAGATGCGATGTAGGCGAGCGACATGGCTGAACACATCAGTGCGGTAACGCCAATGATTAGCAATATCATCCGGCGGAACTGCTGCCGTCGCGGCTCGTGGTGTTGAGACGTCATAGGAAACTTTGCAAGACAATCAACATGACCAGCATTCCCAGTGATGCCACGACGACCGCAAAGAGCAAGTACCATAGAGGTGGCCGACTGTCGGGCAGCGGCTCGTAATCGCTCGTATTGTCTCGTTCGCTGGACATTACGGCATTGTAGCAGCGGCAATCCAACACGGGCTACAATTGGGGCAAGGATCGAAGTGACCAAGCGTTTCGTCGAAGGAAGCGAATGACGCGTGACCGGCGACGAAGCTTACCGCGCGACTAAGCGGCGTCGATCAGCTCGTTCGCGGCGACGTCACGGAAGGCGACGATCGTGAGTTGATGTTGATTCGCGAACGCGATCACATCGGGCTGGTCAATCAGAATGGTTTTCTCCGCCTCGACCGCCAACACCCGCGCACCGGATTGGACTAACGACTCCATCGTCCCCATGCCGATGGTGGGCACATCGAAACGCATGTCTTGTTGCGGCTTGGCGACCTTGACGACGGTGAAGCCACTGGCTTTGCACAACTCTCCCGCGCGGCGAATGCAAGCGTCGGTCCCTTCCACCGCCTCCACGGCCAACACCGCGCGCCCCTTGACGGCCACGCTTTGTCCAATGTCGATCCGGCCGATCTGCTTGGCGATTTCCCAGCCGAACTGAATGTCTTTTAACTCGGCCCGCGTCGGGAGGCGTTTGGTCAGGGTTCCGGTTTTCACGAGTAACTCCGGTGCAAAGAGGGTCGCGGGAACGAAGGTGATGCCTTGTCGAGCAAAGGACTCGACGACCGCGCCGAGTAACGTATCGTCCTTGCGATCCTGGCTTAAGGTTAAAAAGTGGGGAAAGAAGGTCCAAAACGCCCGCCAATCTGGCACGAGATTGACCCAGTGCCCTTGCATCAGCAGCACCTTATGGAGCTTGCCAGCCATGGTCGCCGTGGCGACTCCGCGGCGTTGAAAGTAGCGAATCGCGCCACCTAACTTGCCCAACCCCAGTTCGGCATAACTATCACACAGCGATTCCAGAATCGGATCGGGATGATCCTTGATTCCCAGGCAGATAATCCGTTTGCCCTGTTGGCGCAGCGCTTGGGCTAACACAATCGGATAGCGTCCCGCGCCGGCGATTAATCCGCAGGGAGCATCATCCGCAGGTGGAGCTAGTCGATTCATAAGGCTCAGCCAATCCTATGCCGCGTCACTGAG
Organism: Pirellulaceae bacterium; assembly: GCA_041746275.1. Lineage (GTDB taxonomy): Bacteria > Planctomycetota > Planctomycetia > Pirellulales > Pirellulaceae. The sequence goes on from JBGTHH010000526.1 coordinate 3,700, forward strand.
TTTCTCGGCCAGCGCGGCGACTTGTTTCTGCAGGGCTTTGAATTCCTTACGCATCTCGGGCAGCTTGGCCCAGGCGGCCTGCTTGACAAGTTGCTCGCGATCCGAGGTCGCCGGAATGCCGAGATAAACACTGTCAGCGGGGATGCTGTTCATCACGCCCGACTTGGCACCCAAGATCGTGCGATCTCCAATGTGGATGTGATCGCGCAGTCCGACTTGGCCCGCCATAACCACGTAGTCGCCGGTCGTGCAGCTTCCCGCGATGCCCACCTGCGAGCACAGCAAATTATGTCGACCGATGCGGCAATTGTGGCCAATCATCACCAAGTTATCGATTTTGGTCCCGGTGCCAATCGTCGTGGGGCCATAGGTGCCTCGATCGATGGTGGTTCCCGCGCCGATCTCGACGTCGTCCTCGATATGGACGTAGCCCAGTTGCGCCGATAGGCGATGTTGACCATCGACGATCTCGTAACCGAAGCCGTAGGCACCCAGCACGGCTCCCGCATGGACGATCACGCGGTTGCCGATGATCGTGTTCTCATAGATGACGACATTGGGAAACAGTCGGACATTGTCGCCGATGCGCGATCCGGCCAGCACATGCACACCGGGATAAATGATGGTACCATGACCGATGATCACGTCCTCGCCGATCGTGGCGGTGGGGTAGACGATGGTATCTCGACCGAGTTGAGCGGTCTTGCCGACATGGGCGGCGGCACTGACGCCGCGAAGCTCTTCGTCGACTGGTGGGCGAAAGTACCTCACGACCTTGGCGAACGAGTCATGCACATCGCTGACTGTCACGAACGGCACACCGGCGGGAGTGACGTCGAGCGGCACAATCACCGCCGAAGCGCGGCACTGCGTCAATTGGTGAGCCAGTTGCGGCTTGTCCGCCAGGGTGATGTCACCGACGTCGGCATCCCGGATAATCGCCGCGCCCGTGATCGGAATGCCCGCATCACCATGCAGTTGACCACCTACCAGGTTCGCGAGATCTCCCAGTGCGAGATTCATGCGGAGTCCTTTCCACATTGAGGTTGATCGAGTTGGCCGCCACGGCTACATCACCATTAATTGACGGTTCGAGGGGCGTGACGGGCGGATGTTAGCCGGATCACCCTTCTGGGACAAGATCGCCCCGATTGCGTGCGACACCGTTGCGGGTGACAACATGGTTTCGCACTTGCCTCCGAGGCTGTGAAAAAATCGGACTGGCTCCGAGTGGATGTCGGTGTTTTGCAAGGATTTCGCTTAGCTGCGAGGTGCCTGTCCCAACTTTTTCACAGCCTCTCCGCGGCCACGAGTCGAACATGAATCATCACCATCATCATCATCATCATGCCGAGGTGCGATATAGCAAAGCCTTCGCGCTGGGTGTGGGGCTCAATATCACCTACGTGGTCGTGGAAGTCACGTTTGGTCTGGCCGTGGGTTCGCTAGCACTGTTGGCGGACGCCGGTCACAATCTCGCGGACATTCTGGGGTTATTATTGGCGTGGGGAGCCGCATATCTGACGTCCTTGAAGCCCTCGAAGAGGCGGACTTACGGCTGGCGTAGCTCATCCATTCTGGCGGCGCTTTTGAATGGACTGATTCTGCTGATGGCGGTAGGAGGAATCGCTTGGGAGGCCATTGGCCGTTTCTCCCAACCGCACGATGTCACCGGTTCCACCATCATGTGGGTGGCTGGCTTGGGAGTCTTGATCAATGGGTTTACAGCCCTGTTGTTCTTTCGCGGACGGCATGACGATCTCAATATCCGAGGAGCGTACCTGCATATGGCGGCGGACGCGGCCGTGTCGCTGGGCGTCGTGGTCGCGGGATTCGCCATACAGCAAACCGGTCGCTTGTGGATCGATCCGCTGGTTAGCCTGCTGGTCGCGGGAGTGATTCTAGTAAGCACCTGGGATCTGCTGCGGGGTGCGTTGAATCTCGCCTTGCAGTCCGTTCCAGAAGGAATCGACCCGGACGCCGTCACGGAATACCTGGCCGCGCTGCCAGGGGTGACGGAGGTCCATGATTTGCACATTTGGGCAATGAGCACGACGGAAACGGCGCTCACCGTACAC
>JBGTHH010000527.1:0-4787 GCA_041746275.1 Pirellulaceae bacterium
TCCGCTATGTCCGAAGATGATTCGCCCCACCCGCTCCCCGCCGACGATGACTCGCCCGATGCGTCGCCGTTCGGCTTTCGCCGCGCCGCCGCCAAAGTGCGCGAATTCCCACAGACGCCGGGCGTCTACTTGATGAAGGACTTGGCCGGGCGCGTGATCTATATTGGCAAGGCCAAGAGCTTGCGTTCGCGCGCGGGGAGCTATTTTCTGCAGGGAGCCAAAGAGGAATGGCGGACGGCGGATTGGGTGCATGAGATCTGCGATATTGACTACATCGCCTGCGACAGCGAAGTGGACGCGTTGTTAATGGAATCGCGGTTGGTTAAAGATATCCAGCCGAAGCACAACAAGGAGCTGAAAGACGACAAGACGTTTCCGTACCTGATGATCACCACCCACGAGGACTTTCCGCGGGTTGAGGTGACGCGCGAGCCTCGCGAACGGGGAGTGAAGCTCTACGGCCCGTTTGCCAATGCGGGCGATCTGCGCGGCGCGGTGCAGGTCTTACAACGCATCTTCAAGTTCCGAACTTGCTCGTTGGACATCGAGGCGGATAACGAGCGTTGGAAGTGGTTCCGCCCGTGCCTTTTGGCGAGCATTGACCAGTGTACGGTGCCCTGTAACCTGCGCATCGGCAAGGAGGAATACCGCCGCGACATTCGCCGCCTGCAAATGTTTCTGGACGGCAAACGCGAGGCGCTGCTCAAGCAAATGTACGCCGAGATGGCCGAAGCCTCGAAGGCGCTCGAGTTCGAGCGGGCCGCCCGACTACGTGACGAGATTCGCATGTTGGAGACGCTCGACAAACGCGGTGATCTCGACACGCACGCCCAGCCGGAAGTCTTTTACATCGATCCCAAGAAGGGGCTAACGGGTCTCCGCAAGGTCTTGAAGCTCGATGCGACGCCCCGCACGATCGAGGGCATCGACATCGCGCATCTGGGCGGCGGTCAAACGGTGGCCAGCGTCGTGCAGTTCATCGATGGCCTGCCATTCAAGCCCGGCTATCGCCGTTACAAGATTCGCGAGGTGGCCGGGGTCGATGACTTCCGGAGCATCTACGAAGTGGTAGCGCGGCGGTACAAGCGGATGGCGGACCAGTCGGATGTGTTTCCCGATATCATCCTGATCGATGGCGGCAAAGGACAATTGAACGCCGCCGTCGCCGCTTTCCGCGATCAACAGGTGACACCACCAACTCTGATTTCGCTGGCCAAACGCGAGGAGGAGATCTTTCGACCCGGGGAGAGCGACTCGCTACGGATCAGCCGTCACGCGTTCGCCTTGCGTTTGCTGCAGTATGTTCGTGACGAAGCCCATCGCTTCGCCCAGCACTATCATCACATGCTCCGCAAGAAATCGACGTTGGGCGAATGAGCCTCCCCGAATGATCGCTCTCGCAACTGACGTCTAGTGCTTTGTCACGACTAAGAATGGGGGTTGGAGTACAGCGTTTAGGCTGCGAATTACCGGCTAAAGCCGGAACTCCAACCCCAAATTTCAGAATTGACAGAGCACTAGCCGAACAATTCAGCCACTGGCTGGCCGTCGCTGACGCGGTAGGAGAATCCGTCCGGGCCGTAACGTGTTTCGGGTGGAATGCCCAGGGCATGGAACAACGTGGCTCCAAAGTCGGCGTGGGAGACGGGGCGACCGGAGGCGACGTAGGCTCCCTCCTTATCCGACGACCCGTAGGTAATGCCGCCTTGAATGCCGCCCCCGGCTAACAAACTGGTGTAGGCGTGCGGCCAATGCCCTCGACCACGACCGTTCCCCTCGAACTTGGGCGTGCGTCCAAACTCGCCGACCACGGCCACCAGCGTTTCGTCCAGCAGGCCGGTGCGCGACAGATCGTCGAGCAGTGCCGATAGCGTTTGATCCAATCGCGGAAAGGCCCACTGCATGCCATACGGACCATTGCCAAACATCGTTTCGCCTGGACCGTAGTAGCTGTCGTGTGTGTCCCAGACTTGGGTCACCGTCGGTTCGGTTTCGCCGGGAGCCAAGCCCGGCCAACCCGTGACGGTCACCAATCGCACGCCGGCTTCGATCAAGCGCCGCGCCATCAGCGTGTATTGGCCGAGCGGATGTCGTCCGTATTGATCGCGAATCGACTCGGGCTCGTGACTCAGATCAAATGCCCGCCGTGCTTCCGGTCCCGTGACTAACTGACGAGCCCGCTCGTAGAACGTTTGATACGACTCACCGCCGGGCGTGTGCGCGATCGAGCCGACGTGCTGCTGCAAGGTGCTGAGCAGGTCCTGTCGTGCGAGCAATCGCTGGGCATTCAAGCCCGCCGGTGGGTCGAAATCGCGGACGCGAAATTCGGGCGACGAGGGGTTATCGAGTTCGTAGCCCACGCGCACCGGGGCATGTGCCTGACCCACCCGGCTCAGCCCGCTGTTGTAGCGCGGAACTTTGTTGGTTCCCGTCTTCATGTTGTGCAGCCAGACATGCGAGGGCAGGTTCGCCTCTGTGGGCCGGAACTTCGAGACCAACGAACCGATCATAGGCGAATCGTTATTCGGAGTTCCATCGAGTTGACCACTGAGCATCGTATGAGCGGCGGTGACATGCACGGCGTCGCCATGGCTCATCGAACGGAGCAGACAATAGTGCTGGGAACGCTTGGCCAGCTCCGGGAACATGTCGGTCAGGAAGATCCCGGGAGTCGCCGTCGCAATCGGTCGATAAGGTCCGCGAATCTCCTCGGCGGCTTCCGGCTTGGGGTCCCAAGTATCGATATGGCTCGGCCCGCCGCTCAGAATGATCAAGATGCACGACTTGGCCGAAGCGTTCGATCCGGCCGAGCCTTGCAGAAGTTGCGGTAACGTCAGACCAAACATCCCCGCACCGCCCAGCCGAATCAATTGCCGGCGCGACAGAAGCGGCGATGATTTCATTTCGGTCATATTGGTAGGTCACGGCAAACGTAACCCCTCACCATGCATCCACTAGTTATCAGCGAAACAGTCAAGTGATAATCCGGTCAGTCCTGAACCGTGCGTTCAGGCCGAAGCACGGGTTCATTCTATCGCTAGGGATTCCACGGGGTCAAATGCTCCGAGGCTGTGAAAAGTGGGACTGGCTCCGAGCGGATGTCGGTGTTCTGCAATGATTTCGCGTAGCTGCGAGGTGCCTGTCCCAATTTTTTCACAGCCTCTCCCTGAAAATGTCCCTTATGCTGTGAAACTGTTGACCGGCGCGCGGTGGCCAACTACGTTGTTCACTGGTATCCACCGCAGAACGCCCCGCTCCGAATCGGGTGACCGCCGCGCTCTAGTGACAGACCCTCTCCCCTCGCAATACGAAGGATTGCCATGCGTTACACGTCTCGACTGCTCTGTGTATTGACTCTGTTTCTGTGGATCGATCGGTGCCGGGGCGAAGTTCCCGTCAATGGGCTGACCGTGGCCGAGCAACGAAGCGGCTGGCAATTGGCCTTTGATGGGAAGACGACTGCGGGCTGGCGCAATTATCGCAAGGAGGGGATCGGCGCGGGCTGGGTGGTGAAGGACGGCGCGTTGACTCGCGCGGGTCAAGGCGCGGGCGACATCGTCACAACCAAGTCTTACAAATACTTCGAGATCTCGCTGGAATACAACATCTCGAAAGGGGGCAACAGCGGTCTGATGTTCCATGTGGCCGAGTCGTCGTCTCCACCGTGGCACACCGGTCCCGAGGTGCAGATTCTAGACAACGTGGATGGCCGCGATCCGCAGAAATCCGGTTGGCTGTATCAGCTTTACAAGCCGGTCAAGCCCGCCTGGGCCAAGCAATTCGAGGAGCAAGCGGGAATCAAGACGCCGGATGTCGAGGATGCCACGCGCCCGGCTGGCCAGTGGAACAATCTCTACTTGCGGATCTCGCCGTCGCAATGCGAAGTCGCCATGAACGGTGTCAGCTATTACACGTTCAAACTGGGTGACAAGACATGGAACGACGCCGTCGCCCAGAGCAAGTTCGCCAATCTCGAAAACTTCGGCAAGACCGGTGCGGGACACATCTGCCTGCAAGATCACGGTAATCTCGTGGCGTTTCGCAACATCAAGATCCGCGAGCTGTCCGAGGAGGGTAACCCGCCGGAACCTCAGGACGATGTGCTGGGTTTGAAGGGGACGCTGGCCTTCCCCAAGTTGAAGTGGCAGGGATTCGACGGCGTCGATGAACAAGGCCGAATTCGCGAGCTGCGTCCCTTGGTGCTGACCCACGCCAACGACGATTCGGGGCGAGTCTTTGTCGCCACGCAGCGCGGTGTGATTCATGTCTTTGCGAACGATCCGAGCACCGAGCAGACCAAGATCTTCCTGGACCTGACGGCCAAGGTGCAGGATTGGCAGAAGGATAACGAGGAGGGTTTGCTCGGTTTGGCGTTTCATCCGAACTACGCCAAGAACGGCGAGTTCTTTGTCTACTACAGCTCGGCGGCCGAGCCTCGGAATTCCATCGTGTCGCGATTCCGCGTCTCGAAGGATGATCGTGATCAAGCCGATGCCAGCAGCGAAGAGATCGTAATGAAGATCACCCAGCCGTTCGCCAACCACAACGGCGGCTCAATCGTGTTCGGTAACGATGGCTATCTCTACATTGGCCTGGGAGATGGCGGCGGACGGAACGATCCTCTCGGACATGGACAGAATCTCGGGACGTGGATGGGCTCAGTGTTGAGGATCGATATTGATCGCAAAGAAGATGGCAAGAACTACGCCATTCCGGCGGACAATCCCTTCCGGCAACGCGAGGGTGCGTTGCCCGAGATCTTCGCTTATGGGTTCCGCAATATCTGG
>JBGTHH010000528.1:0-3864 GCA_041746275.1 Pirellulaceae bacterium
CCCACGCCAGCCAGCGGTGTAGAACATCTTGAAGTGCTTCGCTTGGTTGTCGAAAAACACGCCTCCGTGCCCAAGGTACGTGACAGCTTCCTGCCCTCGTTCGCCGATCGTGGAAGCTCCCAGTTCGTGCTTGGTCTCTGCTTTAAATACGGGATTCCCCTCGAACTTTTCCGCCGTATGAAAGATGCGTTGGAGGTCGGTCGATGCGATGAGAAAATCATCGACGAACAATTGCCGGCCCACATCAATCGGAATGACCCTCGGCGGTTTCTGCAGATAGGGGACGGGCATCGGTTCCGCGGAGTCCGGATCGAGGCGTCTGGGCGGCCACTCGAGTGGGAGTTCGATGCCGTTATAGAGAATTGGTTTGGGACCTGTTGCCTTGTTAACGAGCACCTTGAGTCTGGCATCCGGTGAAACGAGCTTTCCGTTCAGCACGTCTTCCTCGCGGAACTTCGCGAGCAGGATCTCGGCGTCCGTGTGACGGTTCCAATCATACAGAACGTGAATCTGCCCATCGGGAGCCTGAAAGCCATCGGGGTAAGAGACGGAGCTGCGTTCATCGAGAATCAAATTTCCTACCCATGTCTGGCCATCGTCATCGGACAGGAAGGCGGACATGTGGGAACGCCGCGTGAGCCGCCGATCCGGAGGCCCGTTCTTCACCAGCAACAACCGCCCCGAGGCGAGTCGGCGAATGAAGAAGCGAGCGTTGATGTTCTGTATCGTGGCTGCAGGCTGGGGCTCGCTCCAGGTCGCGCCTCGGTCCATCGAGATACACTCATGCGGGTTTCCGGCCGTTCGCGCCAACATCCACAGGCGTCCGTCGCGCAGTTCCACCAGCATGTGTTCGTCGAACTGCCAATCGGGAAACTTCACGCTGCCGCGCGGCATCCATGAGTTTCCCTGATCGGTCGAGGCATAGACCCAGGCTGTTTTCTCCTGCCAATGGGAAATGGGGAGTAACCAATCGCCGTTATCGAGAACAGTCGGTTTGTTCAGCGTGCAGCCATCGGCCAAATAAACTGGCTTGGACCAGACCGGCGTGGCGGCGTCTGGATTGTCGCAGCGTATGAACCAGTTGGCTGTCGGACCCGGGACGCCGATTACGGTTTGGTCGAAAAACAACCACAAGCGTCCCAGCGGGTCGGTCCAGAGATTACCTACTAGCGCACCACGTTGGCGTTTTCCAGTCGGATCGGGTGCGCCCACAGCCAGCCTGGGCTTCGACCAACTGGAACCGCCATCTTCACTGGTGGCGAGGAGGAAGTAGCCATCCTTTTTGTCGCCGGTGCCTGTCCAGCAACCCCAGATGCGACCCTGCGGTGTGCGATCCATGCCAATGATCATCGCCCCCGGTCGGGCCTCGTCCTGAAACTTCGCTCCCGGTTCCGTGATGATCACCGGCGGCTCGCTGCGCACGTCGATCGGCGCGTTGAGATCAGTGACGCCGTCAGCTCCGAATGATCGCATGACGCAGACCGTGATGATGAAGAGGGCGAGGCTAGCTCGAAGTCGAAAGTTTCTATTCATGTTGCTCTTTCCAATCTCGTGCTAATGATCACTTTTCAGTGGGTAGTGGGTAGGCTGGGTCGCGACCCAGCTTATCGATCTACTCTGGATGCTCGAACTCCTCGACCGGATTGGTTCCACCCCAATCCATGTCTCCCCAATCGATGTCGTAGTGTCCGAGTTCTACAAAGCGGTGGAAGGACGACCACGGGTAATCGCGGACGCGAGGAACGAGGCCATGTTTGACAGGGTTCCCATGGATGTAATCGGCGCATCGATGGAGATCTTTCTCGTCGCGGATCAGGTGTTCGTAAAAACGTCTTTGCCAGACAGACCGTTCGCGTTTCTTGGTGCGTGAGGTGCTGCCCATCCCTTCCGACCCGCCGCCTGCGATCCACGCGGATGTGAACAACGACTTGATGCGTCGCCAGCGGGTCGAATAATCGCTGTCGCCCGAAGGGAGTTCCCAGATGCAGTGCAAATGGTCCGGCAGCAGCACGATCGCGACCATTTTAATCGGGCGCTCCGAACGGACGTTTCGAATCGCATCTCGCAGGCAGGTTCTGGCCAACGGCGACGTAAGGAACGATCGTCGCTCGTGCGTCACGAGTGTGAAGAAATAAGTGCCACCGGCGACCCGATATCTCAAGTAAGTTCGCATGTCGAGCAGTCTACGTCACATTGCACATTGGGTCACCACCCGGCGCGTCACACGTAGGCTGGGTCGTGACCCGGCAACCGCGTGGGTCGCGACCCAGCATTTGTAACGCGAGATCACCAAAACAAGCCGACCTTGGACCGGCGGCCCAAACGTGCTTCGCCACGTTTGGAAGAAGCTGGGTCGCGACCCAGCCTACCTGCTACCTGCTACCTGCTACTACCTGCTACCTGCTAGTGATCACTTTTCAGCGAAACGAAAGCGTCTCGCAAGACCCCGAGGTCGCTTCCCACGGCAATCCAGCAAAAGCCTTGACTCCGCAGGGCCGGAATCGTGGACCGGTCCCGAGTCAGAATCCCAGTGGACTTTCCTACGCTCGTGGCTGCCGCTGTCACACGTGCGAGGCAAGATTCGTAAGTGATGTCGGTCGCAGCGTGGGACAGGGCGTGGTTCAGGTCGGCCGGTCCGACGAACAGCGTATCGACTCCGTCCACAGCGGCGATGGCCGCGGCATTGTCGACTCCAAGCAGGTCTTCGATTTGTGCGAAAAACAGCGGAGCAATCCTGTCGTCGATCGTTTGCAATCCATAACCATACGCCCGTACCGTCCGCGAGACGCCGCGACTTCCTACGGGCGGATACCGCATCGCTTGGACCACCATCTCGGCTTCCGCGGCGGAACGCACGTGCGGGACCATGATCCCATCCGCGCCTCGGTCGAGCACACGACCAATGAGGTCGGGCTGAATCGTCGGCACTCGGACGATGCCGCGCGTTTCGCTTCCACGCAGGGCTCGGAGCAGATCGGGGAGTCGCTCCTCGGTGCATGCCCCGTGCTCCATGTCGAGCAGCACCCAATCCACCCCGCACTCCGCCGCCAGTTCGACAATGGCTGGGGAGCCGATCGACATCCAGGTTCCAAAACGAGTGGTCGGTTTCATCGTCATTCGCTCATTTGGTGGCGAGTTCCAGTTGACTCATCGCTTCGCGCAATCGCATCAGCGTTTCTTCTCGCAGATCCCCGCCACTGGTCCCCGAAGCAATCAGGAAGAAGTCGTCGGTCTTGTCGAAGTAGCCGCCACGCAGGCGGATCACGGATTTAAAGAGCAAGTTACGCAATACGTGGAGCCAGAATCGCGGTTCGAACAATTTAGGGATCGGAATGACCGATTCGTAGCCGACAATCACGGTTCGAAGGAAGCTTTCAGGAAAGAAACAACCGAGCAGCGCCAGGTCGTCGACCGGCTCCCCGGCAATCGCGTCATCCCAATCGATGACGGCGGTGATTCGGTCTCGCGTGCCCAGCAGGTTCCACAGTGCGGTATCCTTGTGGACGAGACACGGGCGATCGATGTCGAGCAGCGAGTCGTGCGCGGCGATGAGATCGGTAATCCGTTCTCCATCAGCCTGCGTTAGTAGCGATCCTTCGATCAGCACGGCAAGGTGGCGGGCCAGGTTCAAATGAAAGTAGTCCCGATAGCTGCCATGATATCCTTGCAGCTCGCCCGTTTCTCGCAGCACATCGGTGCGGAATGGGCCGTATCCCGAGACGGGAGTTTGCTGGAAGTCGGCGATAGCTCGACCGATTTGGCATCCGATCGCGGACAGGTCCAGCTCGCCCCGTTTGTGCCAGTGCTGTAGGTTCGGGTAATCCAGATACTCGATGATCTGCCAAGCGAAAGGTGTCCAATGCC
>JBGTHH010000529.1:0-1795 GCA_041746275.1 Pirellulaceae bacterium
CGTTCGCCTTGACTTTTTGGTGGTATCGCCCATAATACCACAATGTCTCCACGAGTTGTTATTGATACATGCGTACTCGTTGCCGGCTTAAGGTCCGATTTGGGGGCGTCGTTCCGGCTGCTCACATTAGTCGGAACAGGACAGTTTGAAATTTGCCTCTCCGTTCCGCTCTTCCTGGAGTACGAAGATGCGACTAAACGTCAATCGCGATCGATCGGGCTTACGCATCGTGAAATTGACGATGTTCTCAACTACCTTTGCTCTGCTGCAGTTCATAGAAAGATATACTTTCTATGGCGTCCCATGTTGAACGATCCTGGCGACGACATGCTGCTTGAACTGGCCGTCGAAGCACAATGCGACAGCATCGTGACCCATAATATCAAAGATTTCGTTGGGGCGTCGACGTTCGGGATCGACGTGATCACCCCCGTGGAGTTTCTGCGAAAGATCGGAGATGTACCATGAGCACAATCAGCCTTCGACTACCGGAGTCGCTGCATGCGAGCGTTCGCGAATTGGCCCAGCGTGAAGGAGTCTCGATCAATCAGTTCATTTCCACAGCCCTGGCCGAAAAACTCTCCGCATTGCTTACGGAAGAGTATCTCGAAGAGCGGGCAAAACAAGGCAGTCGCCAGAAGTTCGAACGCGCGCTGGGCAAGGTGAAGTCGCGCCCGCCCATGGCCGGCGATGAACTCTAGCACTTTATGACTGTGCCGCCGAAGCTGGCAGCTTCGCCAACGGGCCTGAAGCTGGCAGCTTCGGCAACGAACGCTACAGTTCCCGCACGCGGATGTTTCGCAGCTCCAGCGGCAGGCCGTGGTCCTGGAAGCCGATGTAACCCTTGTCAAACGGGTTCTTCAGCGTGTTCTGCTTTTCCTTCAGGTCGACGTCGTTGACCACTTCGCCGTTGAGCTTGACGGTACACTGGTTGCCCTCGATTTTGATCTCGAACTTGTTCCACTCGCCGGCCGGTTTGGCGGCGTTCTTCGTCGGCGGGATGCCGCGGATCAGGCCGCCCGACATGTGGTCGTTGAACGGCTTGTCCTCGGGATGATCGGCCGAGTCGTAGATCTGCACCTCGATCCCTTCGTTGACCGGGTTGTCCTTGTTGCCCACGTTGAAGTAAAAGCCGCTGTTGCCCTTCTTTTCGAGCTTGTACTCGAACTCGATCTCGAAGTCGTCGTACTCTTTGTCGCTCCACAGATAGGCGGACCACCGCGACCAGCCGCTCTCGCCCGGCCGGGGCGTCAGCTTGACGACGCCCTCGTCGGTCACACTCCAGTTGCCGGTTGTCTGCCAATGCTTGGAAAGGTCTTTATCGGGCACCAGATCGACCCATTCACCATCCGCTGCAGCGGCGCGTGTTACGGAACCAGCCAGACCGAGAATGGACACGACGGCCAACAGAGCGAACCAGACAGAAAGCGAGCGGAACATGAGTGTTCTCCTGAACGTGAGGGGGGGTGGGCAAAACCGGGGGTGAGACAGCCATTAAATCACGTTTGGAAGCGACAATCAAGCAATTTGGGCCGATCGAGAAAACATTCGCCACCGCGGGAGAAACGCTATCTTCTGACCAAGCGATCCTTTAAAATGGAATAGTTGGGCCTTCTTGCAGCGAACAGTATTTATTCCAGGCGATATTGCGTCTGGACCTAGCAGATATCCGTTTTTCTTCTCCCGCATTTTCCGCGCGTCGGAGTAGTCCATGCCATCCAGTACAAAACTTCCCGAGCCGGCGCCTCGCAAACCGGGGCGTCCGGGCGACGAAAAGGGCGCGCCGGCCCGGCCC
>JBGTHH010000530.1:0-3641 GCA_041746275.1 Pirellulaceae bacterium
AGACGTGTGCTCTTCCGATCTGAACTGGACCGCTGACAATGAAGAATAGAATCCCGATGTAAAGACGCGGCTTCATATCGCCCCCCTGGTTAGAGCCCCCCTCCCTCATCCCGCCCGCACACTCGTGCCAAATTCAGCGGGAACGGGAGCATGGAAAGCTAGCTTCTGGTTTAGGTCCTGGAGCGGACTTTCATTGCATTTGGGAATTTTTTCTCTTCGTGCGACATCAGAGTGATGACGTGAAGCCCAGAGTGGGACGAAATTCACGCCGAACCGTGTCTCTGGGCATTCGTAGAAGATACCACTAATCAAAGCTTGTTCAGCGGCACCATATTTGCGGACTAATTCGGTTCGCCAACTTCGGCTGCCACACCCACACATTGGCTGGTCATAAACCTTTGCGGTGATGCGTGTCACTAACACGATGCCACGCCCACAGCATTGTTTGCCTCAGGAGTTTCGCCATGAACGGTACACGAAATCTTACGCCTGCGTTAAATGAGTTGCGTCGAATCGTCGCAGAGTTGAACGATTCGCAGCGTTGTTTCGCGTATTCTGTTCGCGCTGAAGAACTTCTCGATCAACTCGTTCCCCATGAGCTGTATTCCTCCAAGTCGCTCGTCGCGAGGATTTTGGGGGACGAAGTTCAGTGCGAGGAACCTGCAAAAATCCATGGGACCGAGGTCCGTCGCGAGTTACTAAGCTTGATCGAGGCAATCTCGGCCAAGCACGTGATTCCTATGGAATCGGTGTCGGAACCGGTGTCGACCATCGATGAGGTAGCGCAGCGCTGGGGCGTGTCCGCCAAAACGGTCAGCCGATGGCGCGAACGTGGGCTGGTGGCGCGAACGTTTAGCTTCGCCGGTCGTCCACGGGTGGGCTTCCTGGAGAGTTCCCTTAATCGTTTTGCGACAAGCAACGCGGATTTGATCGAACGAGGTAGCCGTTTCAGCCGTATCACTTTGAAGGAGCGCAATGAAACGGTTCGACGCGCTGACGAACTTCTCAATGAAGGAATTCCCATGGCCAAGGTCATTGCCCAGTTAGCGGCGGATACGCAACGAAGCTCCGAATCGATCCGGCAGCTTATGAAGCAAGCTGGCAAGACAGAAGCCACAAGGCTTGGTGGTTTGAGTGAGCGGGCGCAACGTCGACTATATGGCGAATACCGGCGGGGCAAGACACTTGCCGCGTTGGCGGCGCATTATGGGATTCGCCAAGCGGCCGTCGAAACGGCAGTCAATCGCCTGCGTGCCGAACGCCTCGTGGAACTGCCCTTAAGTCATATGATGTCGCCTGAATTCACCAGTCCACAGGCCGACGAGCGGATCCTGGCACCGACTCCAGCCTCGCCGACCGGCCAGCGCATGCCGCGTAAACCCACCGACTTGCCCGCTTACATTGCCAGCTTGTACGAAGTTCCATTGCTGACCGCCGCGCAGGAGACGCATCTATTTCGGAAGTACAATTATCTGAAGTACAAGGCTTTGGTGCTGCGAGAGGGGCTCGATCCCCAACGGCCCAACCCGGAGACTTTGGATCAGATCGAACGGTTATATGAGCAGGCCATCGAAGCTCAAAACTTGATCCTGCGTTCCAATCTGCGACTGGTCGTCGCCGTGGCTAAGAAGTATATCGGTCCCCACGGAGATCTGTTCGAGAAGATCAGCGAAGGAAACCTCTCGTTGATTCGCGCGGTCGAAAAATTTGATTACACACGCGGGTTCAAGTTCAGTACCTATGCCACTTGGGCTATTAAGAAGAATTACATTCGCGCCTATTCGACGGAAAGCAAGCGAACCGAGCGGTTCCGTACTGGACATGACGAATTGCTGGATTCCAGCCCCGCTCAGCGGAGTGATCCTCATGGACAGTTATCCGCTCAGCGACAACGGGAGGACCAAGTCAGCTTCATGATGCAACGCTTGACCGACCGTGAACGACAGATCATCAGCTCGCGGTACGGCATTGGATCGGGTCAGGAGCCGATGACGCTGAAAGATGTGGGCGTCGAGCTGGGGGTCAGCAAGGAACGCGTCCGGCAGATCGAGGCGCGGGCGATGCAAAAGCTGCGTGAAGCCGCAGTGAGTGCTAAGCTTGAACTGCCGCTTTCGTCGGAGTACCTGTCGTTTCATGGAAACTAGCCTCGTTGCGAGGTGACGCATAGAATTCGGCTACCGACAGTTCGGGTTAAAAATAGACCGAGGTCACCCCATCGCCGTGACGTCGGTCATCGCCAGGAGAGATGAATCGCGTGATCAGCAGACAAATCGTCTCACCACCGAAATCACGGAAAGCGTTCGTTGCCGGCGACGATACGATTCGTATGTACCTGCAGCAGATCGGGCAGTACGCTTTGTTAAAGCGTAGCGACGAAGTCGCGCTCGCCAGCCAGATTGAACTCCATCGAAGCCGGTTTCGTCAGGCGGTTCTGGAATCAGGGCTGGCCTTGAGTACGGCCTGCCGACTGCTGCGTCGGTTGGAATCGGGGGACTTGCGACTTGATCGCGGTTTGCAACTGAGCACCGAGGAGCGGCCACTACGTGACTCGGCCCGTCATTTATTTCGTCTCAATCTAGTGACGCTAGATGGTCTGCTTGCGGAGAATGCCCGCGACTACGAGATCGCTCGGAATCCCCGCCGATCGCGATCCGCGCGACGCTTGGCGTGGCGCAGATTACTTCGCCGACGGCAACGCGCCATCCGATTGGTGGAAGAGTTCGAATTGCGGATCGATTTCTTTGAGGAACTGTACGAGCAATGGATTGCGGGAGCCCAACGTTTGCAGCACTTCGAGCCCACGCATAGCGAACTCGGCTCGTCACGGCCGATCTCGCGACTCCCGCAACTCGACTGCGAACGCGACGACCTACTGCGTTTGTTTCAACACACCTCTCGCAGCCTCGTCCGCCAATTGGCACGTATTCATCGCGCTCACACCGCCTACCAGCACGCCAAGCAACGGATGACAGAAGCCAATCTCCGTTTGGTGGTTTCCATTGCGAAAAAGTATCGGGAACGCGGGCTCAGTTTTCTCGACCTGATTCAGGAAGGGAACTCGGGACTGATGCGGGCGGTCGAGAAGTTCGAAGTCCGTCGCGGTTTCAAATTCAGGACCTATGCCACCTGGTGGATTCGCCAAGCCGTAAGTCGCGCCATCGCCGATCACAGTCGAACCATTCGCATTCCTATCCACCTCTCGCCACAAATTGCCAGGGTCCAACGAATCCAGACGGAGCTCACGCAGCAACTCGGCCGTTCGCCACGGATCGACGAGACGGCCGCCGCCGTGAAATTGCCCGTGGCGGAAACACGATTACTCTTGAGCCTGCATCAGGAGCCCGTGAGTCTGGATGGTGCGGTGGGACACGATGACGATCATTCCTTCGTGGGCTACCTGCCGGGGCAACCACCCGTTGACGCCTTGCAGGGACTGGTCCAGCGAGCGTTGGAAGAACGTCTCGGTGACGCGATGGATCAACTGACCTGGCGTGAACGCCAAGTCATTCGCCTGCGATTCGGCTTTGGCGACCATCAGCCCTGCACCTTGCAAGCCGTGGCGGAGATCTTTCAAGTTAGCCGGGAGCGAGTGCGGCAGATCGAGTCCCATGCTCTCACCAAGCTCCGCACTCCCGAAGTTC
>JBGTHH010000531.1:0-3705 GCA_041746275.1 Pirellulaceae bacterium
GCTGCAATACGATCGCTATAACCAAAGCCAGACACTGGACCCCGAAACACAAGCCGTCCTCGGCGCGTTGCTCGATGCTATCGAAGTGCCGACGCGTCTCCAAGCTGACCCAGGAGCCACCGCCGCCGAACCCGAATAGCCGTGCGTATTGTTCCCACGTTCGGCGAAACGCCCTCCGCGAATGTCCATGTCCCCTGCCCACGCCCACTACTTGGAAGAAACCGGCCCACCGATCCCCGGGATCATTGGCTCCAGTCCCGCCATGCTCGACGTGTATCGGTTAACACGTCGCGTCGCGCGCAGCAATGCTTCCGTCCTGCTGTTAGGCGAAACGGGTACGGGCAAGGAATTGATCGCCAACGCGATTCACCGCTTGAGCGACCGCGGCTCTGGCCCGTTCGTCAAGGTGAACTGCGGGGCGTTGAGCGAGAACCTACTTGAGAGCGAATTATTCGGGCATGTCCGGGGTTCGTTTACTGGCGCGATTAACAATCGAACCGGTCGCTTCGAGGCGGCTCACACGGGCACGATCTTCCTCGACGAAATCAATTCCACGACGCTACACTTGCAAATCAAGCTGTTGCGTGTGTTGCAGGAACGCGAATTTGAACGCGTGGGTGACACACAGACCGTCCGGGTGGATACGCGGGTGATCGCCGCCAGCAATCGCGACCTGATGAGCGAAGTGGAATCCGAGCGATTTCGCGAGGATCTCTACTGGCGTTTGAACGTCGTGCCCATCGACATTCCGCCGTTGCGCGATCGCCGCGAGGATGTTCCCGAGTTGGTCGCCCACTTCCTGAACGTCTACAGCGAATTGAACGATCGTTTCGTCGTGCATATTCAGCACGAGGCCATGCAGGCGTTGCAGGATCATCACTGGCCCGGCAACGTCCGCGAATTGCAAAACTATGTCGAGCGGGCGGTGGTCATGGCGGAGACCGACGAGTTGACACTCGACTTACTGCCGGCTTCCGTGCGCGGTACGGAGAAGCCCCAGGGAAGTCGCTTGCGCGGCGCGGCGGATGTCGAGACATTGACGTATGAAGTCGTCCAGCAGGGCCTTGCCACCGCCGGGCCGGACGAGGATAGTTTGCACACGAAGATTGTGAGCCGCGTCGAACGCGAACTGATTGTGCAAGTCATGCTCGCCTGCAGCAACGTACAAACCAAGGCAGCCGCCAAACTGGGCATCAATCGTAACACCTTGCACAAGAAGCTGAAGGAATACGATTTGGAGTCGTAGGCCGAGTTGTCCTCAAGCTCCGCGCGAGGACTACAATGGATTAGCCTCGGAGCGTGAAACGATGACCGCACTTTCAGGAATGACGATCACTTGCTTTGCGGCCTGCTATGCCATCGCCCTAGCGGTGGAGGTTTCGCGATTGGTCTGGGGGTGGCGAATTCCGACCCTGGTGCCATTGGTGATCGCTGCCCTTGGCTTGTTGGCCCAGTCGATGTATCTGGTGGTTCATGCGCAGGATGAGCTGCTACGCCGGGCCATTTCGCCGCTGTCGAGTTGGTATGACTTCTGTCTGCTGGCGGCCTGGGTGCTCGCCGCGGCTTACGTCGGGCTGACAATCCGCCGCCCGGAAAACAGCATGGGCGTGTTCTTGTTGCCCCTCGTGCTCGGCTTAATCGGGCTGGCGTGGTTCTTCCAGGATACGGCTCCCTTTCCGACACGCACGGCATTGCACGTTTGGCGGCTGGTGCATGGTCTCACGTTGATGTTGGGAACGACGGCGGTTTCGCTGGGCTTCGCCACCGGCCTGATGTATCTGGTGCAATCGTATCGGTTGAAAAACAAGTTACCTCCCACGCGTCGCTTTCGATTGCCGACGCTCGAATGGTTGCAAAACTTTAATCGCGAATCATTGATCATTTCGACCTGCCTGTTGGCGATCGGTTTGCTCTCGGGCGTGGTGCTGAACGTGATCAGCAAAACGGAAGATGGCGGCGTGATGCGGTGGACGGACCCGGTCGTCTTGTCCTCGGGAGTATTGTTTTTGTGGCTGACCCTCGTGACGATTTTTGAATCGCTGTATCGTCCCGCGCGCGAGGGCAGCAAGGTGGCCTACCTGACATTGGCGAATTTCGTCTTTCTGAGCCTGGCGTTTTATTTCGTGCTCTTCGGTTCTCATGCCAGCGGAGGCGCGGCATGAAACTGCACGTTGTCGGTTGTAGCCATCACAACGCCTCGGTCGAGATGCGCGAACGCCTGGCCTTCAGTCCCGACCAAGCTCGGGATGCGCTCGCGCGACTGCGCGTGTTGTTTCCAGGAACCGAGACAGTGGTGCTGTCCACTTGCAATCGGGTCGAGCTGTACTTCGCCGCAGAGAGCGCCGAGCACTTCCCGTCGCACCACGACGTGGTCGAGTTTTTGGCGGAGTTTCATGGTCTGGACCCGATTGTTGTCTTCAACGAGCTGTTCGAACGCTCGGGAGAAGACGCGATTCGGCATCTATTCACCGTGGCAGGCAGTCTCGACAGCATGGTCGTCGGGGAAGCACAGATCTTGCCGCAGGTCAAGGAAGCGTACGAGCGCGCGATGGCGGGCGACGCGACGGGCCCCCTCACGCATGCCGCTTTTCAAGCCGCGATTCGTGTCGCCAAGCGGATCGCTCGTGAAACCGCGATCAATCAGAAACGCGTGTCAATCCCCAGCGTCGCCGTCGCCGACTTCGCACGGCAGTTTTTCGAGCGATTCGATGACAAGCAGGTCTTGCTGATCGGCGCGGGGGAGATGGGTGAGGAGACGTTGCGTTATCTGCGTGACGAGGGAGCACGGCAGATCACAATCGTGAATCGCAACCTCGATCGAGCCCACGAGCTGGCTCAGCGGATGAGTGGCACGGCGGCACCGTGGGACGATTTGAAACGCTGGCTCGTCAAAGCGGACATCGTCGTCACGACCACGGGCGCGACGCAACCCATCCTGATGTCCAGCGACTTCCGCGCCATCCATCAACAGCGCTCGGAGCGTCCGATCTTCATCCTCGACCTAGCCGTCCCGCGTGATTTCGATCCCGCGATCGCCGACTTCGCCGGAGTCTATCTCTACTCGGTGGACGACCTCAAGGACACCTGCCAGTCCAACCGGCTAGCCCGTGAAAAAGAGTGGCCGAAAGCCGAACGAATCATCGAGGACGAAACCTCACGATTCATGGCCGAGCTGCATCATCGTGCCACCGGTCCCACAATACGGCGATTGAAAGAGCAGGCGGATCGTGTCAAAGCCCAAGAACTCGAACGATTAATTAAGAAACTTCCCCAACTCGATCAGGAAACGCGGATCGAGGTCGAACGGACGCTGAATCGGGTCGTCAACAAATTGCTACATCCGCCGCTGGAGTCATTGCGTGACGAGGCCCAAAGCGGAGCCCCGCACGGCTTGCTCGACGCCCTGAAGCGATTGTTTCAGCTCAAAGACTGAGCGTGTGTCTCGGTCATTTGTCAGCGTGATTTTCGGAGAGGGGCGAGGGATGCGTCAAGTCAACGGAGCTTCAAGACAAGTTTGCTAACGGCCGCTTCATCCGGCGCAGGCTTACGATCGCAACACCAACACGGGGCAGTGGGCTAGTCGAATCACGCGTTCGGCCACGGAGCCAATCAGCACGCGTTTGAGTCCCGTGCGTCCATGGGATGGTATCACGATCAAATCAACCTTAGCTCGCTGGGCCAATTCAGCGATTTCGTGACCCGGAT
>JBGTHH010000532.1:0-4372 GCA_041746275.1 Pirellulaceae bacterium
GAACAACGAAGGACGCTCGCTGTTTAATCGATTGTCACTGGCCTCCACGCTGTTGGAGCAGTTTGATGTGGCGAAGGCTCGCGAGGATACACCCAGCAACGTCGGTCTGGTGGAAGCGCGCCAACAGCTACAACTTGTGCAGGAGCGAGCTGAACCCATCATCGAGCGCGACCCGGGCATGCGGATGGCCGTGGGTGTGTCGTATAAACTTCTGGCGAAGGTTCAGGAACATTTGGGCAATGCTCAGGAAGCTCTACTCGCCCGCAACAAAATGCAAGAACTTCTGCCTCCCGAGTTTTGGAATTGGGATGGAGCTGGTGCTGCACCTCCTGGAGGTCGTGGCCCTGGCGGCCGTGATGCTGCGGGACGCGAGGGGCGAGGTCCGGGAAGCGGCGAACGGCCCTTGGGCGACCGACCAAGCCAGCCGCCACCTCCGGAGTTGCCTTAGAGCCTGTCCGAAAAGCGGTCTGACCCTTTGGACGCGAGTCGATTTCACTGAGGTTTTGCCTGCGAAGAGGGTCTGACCCCTTTTCGGACAGGCGATCGTTACGCGGCATTGGTCTGCCGTTCGGATTTCGCCGTGGCGATGGGCAGCAGTTGTTGGATCGAGCGGATGTTCAGATCGCGCTGCGGGAAGGCAATCTCGATATTCGCCTGACGAAACGCCTGATCGATGGCCGTATTCAATTCATGCACGACGATGGAGAAGACGTCGCGTCGCGGAATGAAGACGCGTAGTTCAAAGTCCAGCGTGCTTTCGCCAAAACCCTTGAAGAGGGCGGATGGTTCAGGCTCGTCGAGCACCAGTGGATGTTCGCGGGCCACGCGTAGCAGCAACGCATGGGCCAGCGCCGTATCGGAACCGTAGGCGATGCCGACGGGCAAGACGACGCGGCTGATGGAATCCGAAAGCGTCCAGTTGATGACGTCGTCGGTGATGAATTTTTTGTTGGGCACAATCAATTCGCGTCGATCAAAGTCAGTCACGGTCGTGGCGCGCATGCGCATGCGGCTTACCGTGCCGGTCACCGACCCCACCGTCACGATGTCCCCAACGCGAACCGGTCGCTCGAACAGGATAATTAATCCCGAGACCAAGTTTGCGAAGATCTCTTGAAGTCCAAAACCTAAGCCGACCGTCATGGCGGCGGCTAACCACTGCACGCTTCCCCAAGTCACATTCATGCTGCGACAGGCGAGCATGACTCCCACCAAGGTTGTGAGGTAATGCACGATGATCGATACCGCGTGACGCCCGCCGTTGTCGATCGGCAGTCGATCCAGGACCGTGATCTCTAAGAGCGCGGGGACATTCTTGCCCACCGAGAACGTCACGATCACCAAGATCAGGGCCAGCATCGCGTGCCGTAGCGTGGTGGGGACCATCCGCTCTTCGGTGCTCGTGACGAAATCGCCATCGGCATCCTCGATGGTCTGAGTGACTTGAATCTGCGAGTTCCACACCACCACGCTGTCAAAGGCCTTCAACGCGGGCAAGACATCGTGCCAGATGATCCAACCGGCCAGGAAGACCGCGGCCGTTACCGCGTAGCGTAGCAAGTAACGCAACTCGCCGTGAATCCTCGCGAGATCGCGCACGCGGTCGACGACGGGCGCGGCCTGCGCTCCATTCGTCGCCAACTCCTGTGATTCACTGCGTTTCTGCCGCGCCTGCTGGATCGCCAGGTTGCGGCGTTTTACGAGGAACCAACGCGAGGCCAAACCCTGGACGAACGCCAGGCACAACATCACCGCTACGGTCGACTGGATCCGCGCGCCAAGCTGTTGGGCCGAATAGTAATAACCCACGATGGCCATACCCGAAAGAATGACTGGCGCTCCCACGGCCAACAGGAAGACCACATGGCGAAAACGATTCAGCCAACTGTCGTCGGTCGCAGCCCTCAATTCTCGAAAGAGCTGACCGTTCGGATAGAACACTCGATAACAGAACGTCGCGAGGCAACCCATGCTGATCAGGAAGGCCATCCGGCCCAACGAGTCACCCCATTTGCCATGCAGATAAGTTCCCGCGAAGACGGTCACGAAGGTCGTGGGAATCCCCAACAGCAGCAACCAACCGAGATGACCGCGGATCTGCCGTAACGCGACAGCGGACCAATCGAAGTGCGTTTCCGCGATGCCCTGGGGACGAATCAGACGACGAATCAGGTTGCCCGCCCAAAGCAACGTCGCGGACGCCAACAGACCTGTCCCAACGGCTCGACAGAATTCCCAGGCGGTCGAGTCCGGAACGCCCGAGGCCGACAGCCTCCAGCCCACATAGTACAACAGCGCGGGCCATTGTGCGGAAAGGAGCAGGGCAATCAACGTTCCTTCCAACGTCGGCATAAAGTGCAGGGTGCCGGATTTCGTTCCCTCTTCGCAGATGATCTTGCGCCGCTCGGTCAGCCGCTTTTGAAAGCTGAACAAGACCAGCAAGATCAACACAATGATTCCGGCATAGATCGGTTGCCGGAGCGCGTCGGTGCCAAGCTGACGAACGACACCCAGCCAGTTTTGCGGATTACTCAACATCCCGATCGCTCCCAGACACGACCGTAAATCGGCTAAACCCAAAGGTTCGGTACTGCGAATCCACAGGACATGTTCGTTGATGTATTCGGCGAACAATCGCGTCCGGTCATCGAGGCTGTCGTTGATGATCTCGATTTCGCTCAACGAGCGCAACTGAAAATCATGGTCATTGATCAGTCTGTCGAGCAGTTCGCGTTTCGACTGCAACAGATCGACGACCATGCGTTGCACATAATCGGGGTCGTATTGCAGGATCGAGGCGTCCAGTTGCTTCACGATGTCTTGGGCGGCGGCGTCCACGTCGCTCAAGGGCGCGCGTTCCTCCTGCAATTCGAGCAAGCGTAAGTGGACTCGCGGAGTCTCTTGCTGAATGAATCGCCGACGCTGCTCGCACAGTTGTTGGTCGGGCAGATCGTCACGCATCTTGCGAAGCAGCAACCCGATCGTCGTCGAATGCCGCGCTCGATTGACTTTCTCCGTCGTGGTGGCGAATTCACTTTTCAGCGACGTCGCCTGCTCCGTGAGCTGGTTCATGTCCAATGTCACGCGTTCGATCGACGCGGATAAGGTCTGCCGCTGCTCGGCCAATTCGGCATTGCGTTCCGCCAGCGATAGCAGAGCGGGATGGGCGTTTTCGACTTGGCGACGCGCCTCGCGGGCCTGGCGATCCGATTCTAGTTTGCGGCGATCGCCGACCGCCTTTTGCCAGAGCGCGACTTCCCGCCCGCGATGAGCCAGAGTCCGTTTCGCGAGATCGCGTTGTAGCGGCAAGGCTTCCGCCATCACTTCATGACGCCGTAGCTCACTTTGCAACAGACCATGGCGTCTCTGCAACGCCAATACATGGGCTTCGCTTTCGCCCCGTTTGGCCTCGGCGAGCGCTCGGTCGGAGTCAGTCGCGGGTGTCGCGAGTTGCTTCTGGGCCTCTTCCCATTGTTGCTTGGTTTCGGCGAGCAGCCGGGTCAGTTCGGCGGTCCGCTCGGTGCGACGTTTAAATTCGTCCTCGCGTTTCGCCAACTGGTCGCGTTCCGCGCTAAAAGCCGTTTCCAACTCGTTGAGCCTTTGCTCGAATTGAGCGAGCGTCGCATCGGGTGGAGCAGCGAAGGTAACTTCTGGCAATGCGAGCTTCAAGGTGGCTTTGGCTTCCTCGATGATCGCTGGTGCCTGTTTGATCTCGTTTTCAAACTGCTGTGTCTTGTGATTCGATTCATCCGCGGACTTCAACCAATCGAGTGTCTTCTGAAAGCGTCTAATCAGCTCGTTTTTGATCGGTTCGGTAAGATCCGTTGCGTCTTGGACCGCCTTCAACTTCTGCTCGACTGCCAGCCTGCGGGAAGGAAGCTCCGCCTCGGCGGTCGGACCGCCGGTGGGTGACTGAACGTGTGGCGTGACGGTTTGGCCCGGATTCGCTACCGAAGGCACCGGAACGACCTGTGCCGGTTCCTGTGCCGGAGCGGTCTCGGCGGGACGAACGGCGTTGGGTGGGGCTTGGATCGGTGCGGAAATACGAAACTGATTCACCGGCGGGTCGAGCTGAGTCGCAGGTCCATTCGTATTCGACGACGGTGCTTGGCCAAAGGCACTGGCGAACACCGGGACGCTCAGCAGTAATAGGCCAAAGACCTTCAACGAATGGCGGCGAAACCGTCCCATACATGGGTCCTCTCTCGACTGGATACGTGGCGCGCAGCGGCGCATCATTCCCCGGCTCGTCACCGACTTTGGGCGGCAAGCACCTTGGGGGCGGAGACTGTACGCGAATTACGCTCTCGGCGTCAACTAGCGTATCCACAGACGGCCGAGGAAACGCGAAAAGAGCGGATACACCTCGAAG
>JBGTHH010000533.1:0-5697 GCA_041746275.1 Pirellulaceae bacterium
TTGCTCGGTGTCTGCGGCCCGCGCGCCGAGCAGCCCCACATCAAAAAGCCAAGGGTGGCAAGGGTCAAGGAAACTGGGATTCTCACAGATGATTCCTAAAACGCGGACGGATACGGCTCGCGAACTTAAATGGCACGTTTCATCGTTTAGCCTTCAACCGTAGGTGTACGTGCTCGGCCATTGTTATCTGCCAGCGAGTATCGCCAAATGGAGTGCCCCGGACAAGGCTGTGTCGATGATACCGCCGAACGTGTGTCGTCATCAGCCAATGCATCCAGCGACTCAGTGACATCGGTCAAATTGCTACGGAGCAAGTACAGCCGTCAGCCAGTTGCGACCAGTCACCGAATTTCGCGTTCGCTCGCCAAGTGATTTCCAGTTGTTGTTGGTCACGCGGCGTGACCAGTTTCTCGATCGTCACATCGAAGGCACGCGATGCTCGCCAGTTCTGTTGTTTGAGCCGGCCGAGCCGCTCACCCGCAGCCGCTTCGTCTTTCAGGCGTCCGGCCTGCGCCGCCTTGCAACTTCTTCAGTCCCGCTTCCAACCGGGCAGTGAACTTATCGTGAATCGCGAGTTCTTTCGCATTGTCTGCGGTGGACGGCGATACAATCCAGCATGCAGAGCATAACCTACTTCCGGCCATACACGGCCGCCAGCTTTAGGTCATCCCATACGCAGTAGCGACATCAATGTCATGGCGATGGAAAAGACGACAAAGCTCGCCATGACACGGGTAAATATCCGCTGAAAGATTCCCAGACGGAAACTAAGCTTCGCGGCGGCGTCAACTGCTATTCGCTCGAAGGATCGTTCGAGCGTACCGCTCAGCTCTCCCGATTCGATCTGATCCTGTTCGTGTCGTAACAGGTATCGTGATTTGCGGAAGGCGTCGGTAATCGTCGCACCTTGCTCGATGTGTCCGACAACCGTGAGAAGATCCTTGCGAACCGCTTCGTTGCTCACTGTCCGTGCGGAGGAAGCAATCATGCTTTCGACTCGCCGTCCGCCGGCCGCGTAAAGCATCGCCAAGGCGTGAAAGAAGTGGCTGACCGCCGACTCGCGTTCGACATCGTGGACAATCGGAATCAACAACTTCAGTTGATCGATGATCGGCTTGGCTGGCGAACTGACGACAACAAACGCCAAAACGGCCAGCATCGCGTACGACGTTAGGCTGTCAAACACGAAAGCCAACGTCGTTGTCCAAGGCATGAACAGGAGATGGGCGGCCAGTTGGATCATCGTGCCGAAAAGCATGAGTGCCAACGGAATGAGCCACACGTTTCGCAGGGCATTCGAGGGTGCGACGAGCATGCGACAATGTCGCTCAAGATGCCGTAACGCTTCGTCCGTGCGGCCAGTCTGTTCACCTGCCTGGACCATCGGCACGAAAAACGAGGGCAATCCCCAGTCGATCGCCGCCAATGCCTCAGCCAATGAAGTGCCTCGTTTGACTCGCGTTAACGAGACCTGCAGCGCCGGTGCCAACCGAGTTCCACCCAACGACCGACTGGCCGTCTTGAGGCTTTGCTCTACGCCGACACCCGCCTCCAAGCACGTCGCCAAGTTACCGGCGAAGTGGGCCAACTTATTGTAGGGCGGTGAGAGCACAGCGTTCACAAGGCTCTCAGTTAGGCGATTATAAGGAAACGGCAATCATCGAAGGCTGATGCCGGAACTATGCACGCTGGTTCGGCCTTAAGTTACTTTCCCGCCGGAGCTTTCTTCAGCTTGTTTTGAAAGACCTTGCGGACCTTGTCCACCTTGGGCTTGATCACAAAGGCACAATAGCCTTCGTTGGGATTCAGCTCGAAGTAGTTTTGGTGATAGTCCTCGGCCTTGTAGAACTTCACGGCGGGGACGATCTCGGTCACGATCGGTGCGGTCCAAGCTCCCGAGGCGTCGAGTTCCCGCTTGTATTTCTCGGCGAGTTCCCGTTGCTGCGGGCTGTGGTAGAAGATCGACGAGCGATACTGCGTTCCAACATCGGCACCTTGGCGATTCAACGTGGTCGGATCGTGGGTTTGCCAGAAGACTTCGAGCAACTCGTCGAAGCTGATCTGATCGGGGTTGTAGGTGATGCGACAGACCTCGGCATGGCCGGTCAAACCCGTGCAGATTTGCTTGTAAGTTGGGTTCACGACCTCACCGCCGGTATAGCCCGACTCGACGGAGATCACGCCGGCAAGTTCTTTGAAGACCGCTTCGACGCACCAGAAACAGCCCGCGCCCAACGTAGCGATCTCTGTGTTTGTTGGGACATCACGGCTTGGTTCGGTGGTAGCGGACTTGGCTTGGTTGGGCGCGCTCGGGTTCATCGATTCGGCCTCCGATGTTTGGGCGTTCGTGGAAAGACTACAACCGGCCATCGCGACAAAGCACCATAGCCCCAGGCATAAATAGAGTCTCGTCATGGTTACATCTCCCAGGCGTGTTAGTAATCGGCGAGAATCGGCACGACCGTCCGTTGCAGTTCGCCCCCGGTTACGTGGACGCTACCATCCGCGGCGACAAATACATTGACTTCGCTGCGGACGCCAAATTCCGGCAGGTAGATACCGGGTTCGATCGAGAAGCAGGTACGTGGCAACACCAAACGCTCGTCGTGCATCTCGAGGTTATCCATGTTCGCGCCGTTGCCGTGCGTTTCCTGGCCGATGCTGTGGCCGGTGCGATGGATGAAGTACTCGCCATAACCGGCCTTCTCGATCACGTCGCGTGTGGCTTGATCGACTTCCCAACCTTGTAAGGCTCGCCCTTGTGTGAAGGCGTCTTGAACGATCGCGATCCCGGCGTCACGCGCGGCGGCGACGATCTGAAACACTTGCTCGTACTTCTCTGGCACCGTCGTGCCGATAAAGCCGACACGCGTCAGATCGCTATAGACACCGCGCGGTTGATCCAACTTGGCCCACAGATCAATCAGCACGAAACTTCCTTCGCGCATGGTCGCCTGATTGGCCTCCGTTGGTTCGAAGTGCGGATCGCCGCTGTGCGAACCGACGCCCACGATCGGCGGATGGTAGGTCGTCAAACCATGCTCGGCGAAGTGCCGCATGATTTCCCCCTGAACCGCCAGCTCGGTCGTTTCTCCCACAGTGCGAACCCGTTCGGCGATAAACCGCCAGGCCCGCGTGAATGCGGCATCCGTCTGCTGAGCCGCGGCCAGATGCATTCGCCATTGGTCCTCGTCCCAGACCGACTCGAATTGCTGTACCAGATCACCCGACGAGACGACGTCGCACCCCATGCCACGCACGAGTTCGATGGTGCCGGCGTCCACGCGCGAGATGTACGGGTTCGCATTGCGCGGCGAATACTCCATCGCGACGCGGTTCAAACCGGCGACGAGTTGCTCCACGCCCGCTTCCAACTCTTGCCACTTCAAATACACCTGTCGCGAGCCCGGCACCCCGTCCAAAGCGGCTGGTTCAATGCGATGGACAAGCTTCCGTGGTTCACCTTCCGCCGGGATGCAGTAGAACCAGCGACGCGAGCCACCGTTGTCGCCCAGTCCGAGCACACGCCGCGCCAACGGATTCGTGCCACGAAAATCGTACAGCAGCCAGCCGTCGATTCCGAAGGTACGTAGCGACTTCTGAATGGCGGGCACATCAAGCATCGTGGGGCTCAAGCGATGACACAGTCGGCATAATTTTTGGGAACGTGGGACAACACTTCGTGTCCCTCCTTGGTCACAAGGATGTCGTCTTCAATGCGAACTCCACCCCAGCCGGGAAGATAGATGCCCGGTTCGACGGTAACCACCATGCCAGGCTGCAAGGGACGTTTTTGATGCACGGCCAAGCGCGGCTGTTCGTGGATCTGTAAACCAAATCCGTGCCCCAGCGAATGACCAAACTGCTTGCCAAAGCCGGCCTCGGTGATCACCTTCCGCGCCGCCGCGTCGACATCCTCCATGATCGCTCCCGGACGAATCGCTTCGATCCCGGCGAGCTGAGCTTGAAGCACCACGTTGTAGACTCGTTCCAGCTTGGCCGGCGCTTTCCCGGTCACGATGATCCGAGTCAGATCGCTCAAATAGAGCCGCGACCGGGCTCCCCAATCGACCAGCAGCAGGAAGCTCTCACCCACTCGAATGTCGCCTGGGCGATAGTGTGGCAAGGCCGCGTTCGCGTCCACGCCCACGATCGGCCAGAAGGCCGTACATTGGCCGCCAAACAAACGTACCTGACGTTCGAGCTCGTCGGCCACCTGCTTCTCCGTTTGTTCCGGTCGCAGCGAAGCTTTCACAACGGCAAAGGCCCGCGCGGCGATTTCGATGGCCGCGCGGATCTCGGCGACTTCCTCTTTATCTTTGATCTCCCGCAACTGCTCGACCAATCCCGCCGTCGCGACGAGATCCACCTGCGAGAGCTTTTCGACCAACTTCTGATGCATGTCGACGGTCATCGCGGAAGCTTCGAAGGCCAGCGACTTCAGTTTCGACTTCCGCACCAGCTTCGCCACGGAATCCAACATAGCGGTGCCCGGGCCTCGGATCTCGAGCTCCAGGTTCGGGCATTCCTGTTCGAGCTGTGTCGTGTAGCGTTTGTCGCTTAACACGAATTGGCTGTCACGCGTCAGCAACAGATAACTGTCGTCTCCGGTGAAACCGGTCAGGTAAGTCACATTGGAGAAGTTCGTGATCAGAATCGCCTCGGCATTCGTCTCGCGAACGAGTCGACGAAGTTTGTCACGACGATGGGCAAAGGTGGGCATAGTGGCAGGGTCGTTTGGAGGGGCTTCAGTCGGCTTGCGCGAACTGCGGGCGGTTTTTATGGTCGACGCGGATCAGTCGAGGTTCGTGTTTGTGAACTTCGCTGTCCTTGTACTCGGCGTAGCTGGCGATAATCACCAGATCGCCAGGATTGACGTGGTGGGCGGCGGCTCCGTTGATACAGATATCGCCTCGACCCGGCTCGCCCGCGATCGCATACGTGGCCAGTCGAGCACCGTTGGTAATGTTGTAAATCTCGACCCGCTCGAAAACCGCGATGTCAGCCGCTTCCAGCAACTCGGCGTCGATCGTCACGCTTCCCTCGTAGTTGAGATTCGCGTCGGTGACTGTGGCTCGATGGATTTTCGATTTGAGTAGAGTTCGTTTCATGATTAGCACTGGTGGGAGAGAGGCACGCCAACACGCTCTTCATAATCGGCCATTTGAGCCGAATCGGCAAGGCGTCATCCCAAGTGCGGTGGATTCCGTGGCTTTGGCCCTGGTCTCGCTCATCAGGCCCCGATGCCTGCTACCACGAAGGCCAGCCCGATGATCGCGAAACAAACGGCGAAACAGACGATAAAGCCGATCACATCCACTCGGTTCGGCCGCTGGAACTCAAAATTGGTACCGGGGAACAGCTTGCGGGACTCCAAAGCCTCGGGGTCGGCATAGGCCACTTCCAAGTTCTTTAGGTCCTGCTCGTGATCGGGGACCACGGGAGTCTTCATTTTGGCATAGTAGCGATCCAACCCCGCCTTGCTGTTGGGCCGCGTGATAAAGCTGAGCAGGATCATGACCAGGAAAGGCGTGATGATCTTGGGAGGGAGCGACAACGTGTCGAGGGTGGCGTCGTCTTTGGAGGCGAGATCGATCCCGAGCCACTGATAGAGCATGTAGTCGAGCTGGAAATTGCCAAAGCCGCGCAGCTTGACCCCTTGATCGTAGGCCAGCACGACTTGCGTGACGCGATCAT
>JBGTHH010000534.1:0-6696 GCA_041746275.1 Pirellulaceae bacterium
CAACGGATCGCTCACTTCGGGGTCATCCGCCAGTCGTTGGTACGACGCTGGATTGACGACGTACTTGAGCAGATGTGCGTCCAGTCCCTGGGCTCCCGAACTAGACGACGAGCTAGAACTGGAGGAACCTCCTTGCTGTAAGTAGTAGCGGTACATGCTTGTACCCGTGTCTTTCCACGCGCCACCCTCCCAGATCTGCGTCCGTGCCGATTTGAGATCCGCTACACCACCATGTGTGTCTCCTGTAGTGTAGTACGTGTATGGACACTTGGGTTTCAACTCGCTGTGGTCACGAATCAATCGGGGATTGCAGCGGGGAAGTACACTGTCGAACACGCTCGGCGGTTGCACGAACACATGTGCCGAGAACTTTCCCTGAGCGGAGTACACGTGAGCGCGGTCGTGTATTGTCCGCACGCCACCGATGCGGGCTGTGATTGCCGCAAGCCCCGCACGGGAATGGCACGGCAGGTCGAGGCAATTCTGGGACTGCCGATCGACTATGCGGCGAGTTGGACGATTGGCGATAAGCCCAGTGATGTCGAATTCGGCCAGTCACTGGGGACACGAACCGCGCTCATCCGTAGCCAATACTGGACTGAAGGCGAGATTGAGGTACGGCCCCACATGATCGTCGACTCACTCTTGGAGGCGACCCGTCGAATAACGAGCAATGAATACGGCTCTGCTCCAACGTGATCGGAGTCTTCGTAACGCTATCGAATCCGCTCAGGGCAATTCGTAATCCGGCGTGCGAGAAGTGTGGTTGACGCGCCGTTGGAGACGAAGCCATCAGGACAACTGCCGCCCATCGCTCTTAGCCTCCGCTACGCGTCTCTCTTGCTTTACTTCACCCGCACGTACGGAGCCGAAAATCAGTGGCAGTATTGGATGTGACACTCACCTTGGCAAACGCTACCGTCTCCTGAGAAGTCCCCCCACTAATCCCCCCACAAATGCGCAAAATCTGCGCCAGGTTGAAGCAAGGGCGAAGCGTGGTGAACCCAAAGACCCAGGAAAAACAAGGCTTTGCGAAGTATGGTCAAAGCGTCGTAAAACCAAAGAGAGTCTTCGGAACCGAGGGTTACAGGTTCGAATCCTGTCGGGCGTACTGACGCTGACACCAAGCCGAATCAAGAGTTACGATACCTTTCGAAGGTCGAAAGTGCGGCGTTTTCCTGAAGATGAAAATGGTATTTACCGTTTTTGGAAAACCCCTCCTCGAAAGAAATATCATGCCAAAGCTCTCTGCGACCGCATCCCCTAAGTACCGCAAGCATCGCCCAGCGGTCAAGCCAGCGTTACCCTCTCCACGGACTGTGGCCGTGAAGTGCTTTAAGCGTAGGGCCAGCGGTATCGCGAGATTAGCAATCATTTGAAACGCTCGCGGTTGCCATTCATGGTCGATTTTGACTATATCGAGCGGGGACTGCACATCAACGGTACTTGTCAGTCGCTGCTGAAAATGCAGTGGGTCAAAGGGGGGGCTGAGTCTGAACGAGTTCGTCGTCCAATATCTGGATCGTCCCAAAATGCTGCGACAACTGGTCACGGTGGGTCAAACTAGCGGCCCGGTTTCTGTAGGCCGATATTGCTCACGCCGACCTGCACCACGGCCACGTGCTGCCGGTGATACGCTGCTTGCTCGACTCCGAGCTGTCGCGCGTCGTTGTCGGTGTGTGCTTAATGAAGAGTCCGTGTCATTCAAAAACGCCTCCGCAAGTTGTTGTCTCTCAACACCTTGCGGAGACGCGATTTTTTCAGCGGAGGGCAAGGGATTCGAACCCTCAACCCCTTGCGGGGCACCTGTACTCCAAACAGGCCGCTAGCCATTCGCATACCCTCCGAACTTTCGACATTTTAGCGGGTCGCACATCGTCTTGAAAGTATGATAGGTCCGTTCTATGTTGGGTGCTCGTTGGATCATAGCCTCCAGACCGCAATAGTGACGGATGACTGAACCCTTGTCGAGCGATGTCGAGCTGTCTGACAAACTCGCTCGCTGCGAGGAGGTCATTGCATATACGTTTCGCGACCGCTCCCTACTATTATCCGCCCTGACTCATGCCTCGGGTGCCGAGCATCGCTTGGCATCCAACGAGCGATTGGAGTTTCTGGGGGACTCGTTTCTGGGCGCGGTCGTGTGCGAGCTGCTCTACCATCGCTTTCCCGAGTACTTGGAAGGGGATTTGACGAAGATCAAGTCGATCGTCGTCAGCCGCGTGTCATGTGCTAAACTGAGCGAAACCCTGGGCTTCCAGGATTTCTTGATTCTGGGCAAAGGCATGGCCCAAAGTGCCGAATTGCCTGTCTCGCTGATGGCGGATGTCTTCGAAGCTCTGGTCGCCGCGATTTTCCTTGACGGCGGGATTGAGAAAGCGCGACGCTTCATCGCCGACCATGTGGGTCCGCAGATCGAATTGGCGGAAGCGGGCGAGTTGGAGGGGAATTTCAAATCGCAGCTTCAGCATCTCGCTCAACGAGAGTTTGGCAAGACGCCCGTCTATCAACTCCTGTCCGAACGGGGGCCGGATCATGCCAAGTGTTTTCAAGTCGCGGCTCAGGTCGGCGGCCATTCCTACGAGCCGGCTTGGGGCAGCAACAAGAAGGAAGCGGAACAGCGGGCCGCCAGCAACGCTCTCGCCGAAATCTGCGAGGTACGACCGTCCGTTGCCACCCAGGACACGCAGGTAGAGTAATGCCGATTCGCTGCGTGGCGCTACTTTCCGGCGGTTTGGACAGCATGCTCGCCATCCGCGTGATGCAATCACAAGGCATCGAGGTGGAAGCCCTCAACTTTCAAACGCTCTTCACCTGTTGTCAGGCCCGATCCGCGCAAGCCGCACACGAATTGGGAGTCCGCCTCACCGTCTTGGCTCAGGAGAATGATTACCTCGACATCGTACGCGAGCCCCGATTTGGCCGCGGGCGGGGAGCCAATCCATGCGTTGACTGTCGCATCTACATGTTCGACAAGGCTCGACGATTCATGGACCAGGTTGGTGCTCAGTTTCTGATCAGCGGCGAGATCATCGGCCAGCGCCCCATGAGTCAAAAACGCCGTGATCTGGAACGCATCTCCTATCACTCGCAAACGGACGATCTGCTCTTGCGTCCGCTATCCGCCAAACTGCTGCCGCCGACGCTGCCAGAACGCCAGGGCTGGGTCGCTCGGGAGGCGATGTATGACATCACGGGCCGCAGTCGCAAGCGGCTGATCCAGCTCGCGCGGCACTTTGGATTGTCCGAGATTCCCGCCCCGTCGACAGGCTGCGCACTGACCGAGCCTCGTTTCTCGAACAAAGTGTTCGATTTGCTGGCGGCTCCGGGTACAAGCACGGAGTGGGACTTTGAGTTGCTCAAGGTGGGGCGACACTTTCGCTTCGACCAGCGGACCAAGGTAGTGGTGGGCCGCAACGAAGTCGA
Source organism: Pirellulaceae bacterium (assembly GCA_041746275.1). Taxonomy (GTDB): domain Bacteria; phylum Planctomycetota; class Planctomycetia; order Pirellulales; family Pirellulaceae. The sequence continues at coordinate 3,427 of JBGTHH010000534.1, forward strand.
AAACGAGCAGCTACTTCACGCCTATCAACTTCCGCTGGCTCACAGCAGCTCCACGCTGTCGCCGGAGAACTTTCGCGGTCCAAGGGTACTATTGGTCGGCCCACGCACTGACGATTCTCTGAGCTTCGCGATCGGCTTATTAGTGCGATTTTCGCAGGAGTGTGATGTGGCCACCGCTCGCGTCTGTATCGTCGAGCCCACGGGCACTCGATTTGTCAATGCGGCGGAAGACTCGCACGCCCGCACCGTTGCGTCGCTCGCCCAGTAGCCGAGAGTTACCACTGCGGAAAGCTTGAGTGAACCGTCGACGTTCCTCACGACAGGCAGTCCGCATTCACGGTTCTCAGTTGGTTACTGCGATTCACAATCCGTATAGGTGTCGCAACAAGCCACCGTCGTCAGCACAATCCGAGTCTCCGGCACGCTCGGCAAACCGTTTCGCAAGATTTTACGGGAAACCTCCCGAAATTAATTGAGTCGTTTCGCCGTCCGTTATCTGCTCACTCACGCAAAGGCAGGTGCCATGTTTACTAATCAAAAGCTGTCCACGCTCGTCGTGGATGACGATCCCGATATCGTCGATTTCATGACGCATGTCCTCCAGGCGGCGAATTGCGAAGTGCATTCCGCTGGCGATGGTGAGCAGGCGCTGCAAGAGGCCATGGCCTGCAAACCTCAAGTGGTATTCCTTGACGTGAACATCCCTGACCAGGACGGCTGGCTGGTTTGCTCGAAATTGAAAATGCCCTTGAAAGGACCCCGCATCGTTCTGATTACGGGTCGCACGGAGAGCGACACGGATCGCTTCGCGGCCTTCGTTCACGCGGACGAGATCCTGCACAAGCCCTTCTCCGAGGAAGACGTGTTGCGCGCTATGAGCAACGCATGCCACGTGGCTTGATCGTATTCGTGCCTTTGTCAAAGCCTAGATGCCATGCCCTATCACGTCCCGCGCTGTGAGATCGTCCCGTTACCTAAACACCAAACGTCGTTGCGAATCGACGGCGTGGAACGTGTCGGTTGGTATTATGGCAGCGAGTACCCGCGCCCCTTCTTTTATCCCTTCGTGGGACCTTCGGGAGCTAGTTTGACGCGGATGGGGCATCCCGGCGCGCCGAACCACGAGCATCATCGCAGCATCTGGTTCGCCCATCATCAGGTGTTGGGCATCGACTTCTGGAGCGATGTCACCTCATCGACCATTCGCCAAAAGGATTGGTTGTGCTACGTCGACGGAGACGACGCCGCCAGCTTGGCAGTCAAGTTGGGCTGGTATGACGGCCATGATCCCGCTGAGTTGCTCGAACAGGAAGTCATTGCCACCCTGCGCCCCGCCGACGACAACGAAATGCTCTTCGAGATCCAAACCACCTTTCGGCCAACGGCGGAGATGCTGGAGTTTGGTCGTACGAATTTTGGATTCCTAGCCGTGCGGGTGGCGAAGAGCATCGCGGCACACTTTGGCGCGGGCGAGTTGACCAACAGTGATGGCTTGCGTGGCGAGCCGGAAATATTTGGCAAGCCAGCTCGTTGGATGGACTACAGTGGTCCAGTCGCCAGTTCCTCGGGAGCGTCGAGGACGACGGCGACCGATGGGATCACTTTCTTCGACCATGCGAGCAATCCTCGTTTCCCCACGCCGTGGCACGTGCGTGAAGATGGCTGGATGGGAGCCGCCCCTTGTCTGAACGATGCGCTGCTGACCACCAAGCAGCAGCCGATGATGCTGCGCTACCTGCTACATGCTCACGGCGGCGAGGTCGATGCATCGCGTGCGGAGCGGATCGCCGAGGACTTTTACCGTCGCCCACCCAGCCAGATCGTCAAGGCGACGGTCAAACATCAACAGTTCGAAATCCAGCCGATCCGTTGAACCTGGCAGCAACGCGAGTATCACCTCGTGATGACCAGGGTGGAGGATGTAAGAACTCCTCTCGTATCAACGAGCGCTGCCGCCTGCGGAAAACGCCGTGGAGCGAGCACGCGAGAGATCACTGGCCGCATCGCGGAAACGCCAGAAAAAGCTCCACGCCAGCCAACCCAAATAGGCATTTGCTCCGATTGAGGCAAAGAGCGCCAACGTCGTCAAGATCAGCGGTGTCCAGGGTTTGACCTCGTCTAAGGCTTCCTTGGTCGCGGCCGCCGGTACGGCAACAGGTTGGGGAGCGTAGTTATAGGCCGGGGCGGTCGCCGACGGATTGACGGGCCAAGCATTGGTCGCGGCCGTGGCATAGGTTGGTTGCTGTTGGGCCAGGAGGGGCGGTGCCGCCTGAGGCGCGGCGTACTGTTGACCCTGGGCCGTTGGCTGTGCGAGAGGCGGTGAATACGTCTGTTGGAGCGACTGATTCGCCGCCGTCTGCTGCTGAGCCAGCAACTCAGTTCGTCGCGCGTACTGTTCGCGGGCGTAGTCATAGTTCGGATCGCGCGTATAGTCGTAGGCATTGCTCCCCGAGTTATTCAGTTGCGGCACGGGCAGCGTGTTATCGCGATACGGGGTATGGCGATCGGCCTGAGCTTGATTGGCGGCTGCTTGAGCTTGATTAGCGGCCGCTTGAGCCTGATTCGCGACTAATTGACTGTTGTAATCCCGCGGCGGTTCGGGCCCATAGCTGGGCTGGCTGGTGGTTGTTCCCCGCGTATCTTGCGCCCAGCGATCATTGAGCGATGGCGTGGCTTGTTGTCCCAGGCTAGTCGCGGAACCTGTATTCGCGGCAGTATTGCGCGTATCCGTGGTGGTGCCAAATCGAGAACCACCAAACTGCGGCGTACTCAAACTCGCATCCGTACCAGACGCCGGAGCGACCGTGTTGCCGGCGCGTTGCGGATCGTTGACATTACTCAGCGTGCGCGGTGCCGGGCTGCCCTGCGGCAGGTCACGGGGCAACGGCGAGTCGCCCACGAACACAAAAATGCGTTCGACCTCGGGAACGTCGGGATGAACCACGCACTCGATCGGAATCCCTTTCGATAATGTCTCCAATCGCTCGAGACTGAGCTGGACATAGTAATCCATGCCTCCCGTCGCATTGGGCCGCCAGCCGTAATCGACTTCGTTAGCCGTGGCCGTCGACAGACGCTCGTTTTGCGTGTTCTTGGGCCCCATGGCAACGCGGAAGTTGCGCAAGCCGCGGTCGTTCTTGTCGACGGTGCTTTCGATGGCCGACCCCTCGCGCAATTGCTTGACGAGCAGCGACTCGATGCGGATCGTGTAAGCAAGCTTACCAGCCGCCGTCGATTCCCAGCCTACGTCCACGCCCACCGTGGCCAATA
>JBGTHH010000535.1:0-2328 GCA_041746275.1 Pirellulaceae bacterium
TGTCCGAATTGGGGTCTGACCCTCTCCGGCGAGGCAAAAAAAACCAAGTGGAAATCGACTCGCCTCCAAAGGGTCAGACCCCTTTTTGGACAGGCTCTGAAAGCTGAAACACCCTTATGACCACACCGTCCGAAGAGCCCACCGCCACGGATCGCCTCGAGCGACGGGATCGTCCCAGCTTGTGGAACTGGCCCAATGCGCTCTGTGTCATACGGCTGGTCGGTTCCGCCATCGCGGTCGGGTTGGTGATCTGGGAAGCGACGCATCTCTTTCTGGGATTACTCGTGGTGCTGCTGTTCACCGATTGGCTCGATGGAAAACTGGCGATCCTGCTTCACCAGCAAACCCGGTTTGGTGCGCGGTTGGATACGGTCGCCGATGTGGCGTTGTATTCATCCCTGCTCTTTGGAGTCTTCTGGTTGAAGTGGGACGTGGTGCGCGACGAATGGGTGTGGCTCGCGGCGGCCATGGGGAGTTACGCGCTGAGCGTAAGTGTCGGATTAATCAAGTTTGGTCGGGTGCCGAGTTATCACACGCGCGCGGCGAAGACCGGCTGGCTGTTGGTCAGCGTCGCTGCTGTTTCCCTGTTCGCCGATTGGTCGTTGTGGCCATTGCGTGTGGCCGCCGCGTTTGGGGTCTGGACGAATCTCGAAGCGACGGCGATGACGTGCGTGCTGTCGACGGTCGAGGTCGATGTTCCGTCGATATGGCATGCCTGGAAGATACGCCACGATAAGAGAACGGCGTGACGCAATCCAATGTCACAGGTGGGGCGGAGGCGTGTGGGTTGGCCAATAGCGTCGCCATAGCAAACGCACGGCAATCGGGACGATCCCCAACAGCGAGAGCAGTATCAGCAGACGCGGCGACACCACTCCCCAAATTCCCTGATCCGCGATCGCTTGCAGGGTGGGTAAGTGGGAACCCGTGTAGACGAACAAAATGGTGCTCGGCAACAGCCCCAATTGAGTCGCCCACCAAAAATGCACGGTGCGGATACGGGTCGCGCCCATGGCGTAGTTCGTGATGGTATAGGGAAAGTGCAACAACCTGAGTGTAAACAAGTAGAAGGGACCATCGTGAGCCAACGCTCGATCAATATGCACCACGAAATGCCCCCAGCGACTGTGGATCGCGTCGCGCAGCAAATGCCGACTCAACAAAAGGGAAATCGTGGCAGCGATTGTCAACCCGAAGCTCACCAGGGCGAGCCCCTGAACGAATCCGAAGATCCAACCATAGGCAATCGCCTTACCCGGAGTCCCAGGAATCAACGACGCGGCGATGTACACACAGAAGCCCGTCAGGAAGGCGAGCCCCGGGTGCTGTCGGACCATCTCCCGCAGCCAGCGTTCGCGTTCGATCAACTGTTCGAGCGACCACCGATGCTGAAACAACCAGATCAGCACCGCGCAGACGACTACGAACAGAACAAAGACCGTGACGCGACGTTTCATGGTGACTCGACGGAACTGGGATCGACCACCATCCGCAACGCATGCGGCACGATCTCGAAGGTCGCCTCGATTTTCCGAGTTGGTTCGCCATCGATACTGAAGTAGAGTTCCGGAACGGCGGCGATGCGGATGCGCCGAGCTTGATAGGTCTTCACTTGATCGGTGTTGTTGATGCGACCGAGCGCGTAGTTCAAGCCCGAGGCCAGGAGTTCAACAGTCGGCAACACCGGGATGACGGTCACATCCAACATTCCATCGTCGATGCGGGCCGTCGGCGCAATCGGGAAGCCCCCGCCCACGGAGCGTCCATTGGCAACCACGACTCCATAGATCTCCTGATCGAAACGCTGGCCATCCAAGTCGAGTTGGAGCTGAAACGTCTGCATATCGACTAACTCCGATAGTGCCGTCATCCAGTAAGCGATCGCGCCCCAACGGGCTTTATCCGCCGGATTCACATCGGCGGCCACGCGACCTCCCATGCCGCCCGTAACCGCGTTGATCGCGTAGGAAATGTGATCGGCGATCACACGAATCAGATCGACGGACCGGATACCGTCCCCAAACGCGATTCGAATGGCCGCTTCCAGATTGTCGGCTGGCAAGCCAAGGGAACGGGCGAAGTCGTTGCCGGTGCCAACGGGAATGAGTCCGACTTCCACGCTCGCGAAATCCGGCGCGAGGCCATTCACGACCTGGCTCAACGTGCCATCTCCTCCCGCCACGATGATCCGCTCGACTCCATCCTCCAAGGCCGAGCGGGCCTGAGCGGCAGCACTGCAGTCCGAGTCGGTCGGATAGAACTCGCAAGCATGTGACTGGGCCGACGCTTGGATGGCCTCTTGAACCGCCAGCCCTTTGCCCGAACAGG
>JBGTHH010000536.1:0-3124 GCA_041746275.1 Pirellulaceae bacterium
CGAGCGTTGGCATCGTAGCCTGGATGCCTGCCACGGTGAGGCTGTGAAAGAATTGGGACAGGCACCTCGCCTCTACGGGAAATCCTTGCAACACACAGACATCCACTCGGAGCCAGTCCCATTTTTCACAGCCACGGCGCGGCGTGCTCAAGCGGCCGGAGCTGTCACAGATCGTCAGCGACAGCCTGCTGAAATTCGACGGCGATAGGTACAAGCCGTGCAACTCAATCGCAAACTTGGCTCCTCCGGCCGCTTCTGGCAGCAAGACGGCTTCGACCATCTGGTCCGCTCGGTCGAACAATTCGAGTCTCTTCGCCGTTACATCGCCAACAACCCCAACACAGCTCGGCTCCAGAAAGGCGAGTTCCGGCACTACGCGAAGGACTTGCCCAAATTGGCCGCGGATTCGTCTGCTCCAAAGTAGCCTTCATCGCTCCGCGTGAAGACAGCCGAGCGAGCAGCCGCTTCGGTGACCATCACGAATGCGGTCAACGCGTTGCCATTGCGTCGACGCCTGGCCTGAGACGGATCAGCCGCCCCACAAAACTTGCGTGGGTCGGCTGCCTGCTTTCTTGCAGTCCGGCCGCGCGGCTTGGGAACGAGACTTGCCAGGTCATCTTGAAGTCGTCACCATGCTGTTTGCGGCTGGATAATAGCGAAGCCGAACGTGAATCGCTGGACAGCAGGATGAGTCAAGGAGTGCGCAGGATGAGAGAAGTTGCCGAATCGAAACTGCTCGACGAGTACCATCGGCTCAGCGAGCAAGCGAAGCATCTGCTTCAACTATGCGCTCTCAACTACGACAGCATCAATCGCACCGATTTGGTTTCGTTGTCACAGTTCGTGGGCTGGAGAGATTCTAAAGGCAAACAGATCGTATACTCCAACGTACGGAAAGAGCTGGAGGATATGTTCAGGTCTGGACTGCTTAATCGTTCAAGTGGCAGTGGCTTGACAGTCCATCCACAGCTCATCGACCTTTTAGTGCAAGATACGATTCGCGCGGGCGAGTTTGAAAAGTTTTCGCGGAAGATCCAGGAGCGACAACCGGAGAGCACACACTACTACTTCTACGGCATGGGGCGTCATGCCCAACGCGATATGCGCATCGCGTTCTATCGCAATGATGTGGAGCTATTGAAGCAGCTCTCGCGGGGCCGGAACATCGTGTTCGTCGGGGAGGGATTAAGCCTGGGTGTCTTGAGGCCATTCGACGCGACGATTTTCGCGAGGCTCGATCCTATCCTCCAGCAACAATACCTGATTCAAGCTCTCCAGATCTCGTTGCTCACCGGCGATTGTTCACCAGCCATCCGCGCGGGACTGAACCAGGTTCTCGCCAACCAGTCTAAGATCGACCCCGAGCTGTGGGCACTGCTGATCGACCTCCGCGTGGCCAGCGGAGATATGGCGGGTTTGGTGGAGTTGGACAAACAATCCCAGGGGGAGTTTCCCGAGATCACTGGCTGCGTTGCGTTCCTGCGCGGTCAGTGGGAGGAAGCAGAGGCGAAGTTTGAACACGCGATCAAAGAGCTGCGGCGCAAGACTCGTAAACGGAACGTGGCCATCAAGTACCTGCCAGCCATCTTTCATCTCTTCCTCTTATTGCGTAAGAACTCGTCCGAGTCGCGCAAGCAGGCCGACACCATCATCCGCCGCATCGACGACGATTGGCCGCAGGATGGCAAGTTGTTGGGGTTGACGCTCAAGGCCGCGTTTACTTTCCGTGGCAGCCCGACGGCGGGGCAATCCATGATTCCCGCTTACCACTTCTTTCATTCCCCCGCGCTGGCCTCGCTGATTGTTGGCTACTGTTGGCACTGGCTCCAGCCCGACGCCAAGTCGCCGATCGACGCCACGTCGGTCTCCCAAGCCATTTCGCGATTCGAGTCCCTGGGGTTCACTTGGCTGGTGGCCGAGTTGACCTGTTTACTGAGTCACCTGTCCGAAAAGGATAGCCCAGCCTTGTCGGACAAATCGGCGCGGTTGCACGGCGAGTTACAGACGACGTCGGCGTTCGGCTTAATCGCTCCAGAAGCGGCTTGGCTCCGTTCCTTGTCGGCGTTGCAGCTCATCGCGGACGGCGTCCCTCACACCCCCGCGAGCACGACGGACGAGTCGAGCGAGCGACTGATCTGGGAGTTCGATGCCAAGCCCAACTCCTCGTATTTCTCTCTGCGGCCAATCGCTCAGAAGCGTTTGAAACGCGGGGGTTGGACGGACGGTCGCCCGGTCTCGCTCCAGCGCCTGCACAATGAGCACCAGAATCCCGAGAAGTTCAGTTACCTGACCGAACAGGACCGAGCCATCTGCCGCTGCATTGAGGAGCAGGTCGCCTTCCGCTACTACGGTCGTTATCGTGAAGTATCGTACGAATTCGATCGGGCTCGCACTGCGCAGGCATTGGTAAACCATCCTCGCATATTTCGCGAGGGCCAACGTTCGGAACCCTTGGAGGTGACCCTGCAGGAGCCGCAACTGATTGTCACCAAGAGTGGTCGCGAGGCCTTTCAGATCAAGTTCGAACCGCAACCTGGCGAAGAGGATGTGATTGTGTCGTGGGACGGTCCGCGTCGAGTTCAATTCGTCCGCTTCACTCCCAAACACCGCGAAGTCTACAACATTCTCGGACCGAAAGGGCTCACCGTGCCCGCCAGCGGCCGAGAGCAGATTCTCGCCACGCTGCAACGCGTAACTTCCCTCGTGACCGTTCACTCGGAGATTGGCGGCGGGGCGGAAGTCGCTGGACAGACGGTCGAGTCGGATCCGCGAACCCATGTGCATTTGGTTCCCTACCAGCAAGGATTGCGCGCCGAGCTCTATGTGCGTGCGTTCGGCAGTGACGGGCCCTTCTATCGTCCTGGTCACGGGGGCGAGAATGTTTTCGCGGAAGTCGCCGGCGCGAAGCTCTCGACTCGCCGCGACTTGGCGCTCGAGAAGCGAATGGCCGAACAAGTGATCGAAAGCTGTGTGGCCCTGCGCGAGCAGCGCGCGGCGGATGGACCCGACAACGAGTTCATTTTCCCAACACCTTTGGACGCTTTGGAACTGGCCTTGCAATTGCGGCCGCTGGTCGAAGCGGAACAAATCGTCCTGCACTGGCCCAAGGGCCAGAAGTTCCACG
>JBGTHH010000537.1:0-2497 GCA_041746275.1 Pirellulaceae bacterium
TTCAGGCTGACAATTGCCGGCTAAAGCCGGAACTCCAACTCGAAGATTTAGTATCGACAGAGCACTAGTCGCTTCGCAACGAAATGGACGATATGATCGAGCAACTTCCGGCGTCGGCCTGGACGGCCAGCGAATTGCTACTGTGTTGAAAGGATCATTTATGTGGAATGCGTTACCGCTGCTGCTAGGCGCGAGTTGGATCATGCCCGCGTTGGTCGGCGTGGCCATCTTCGTCATCCTCTTTATCAGCGTCTTTTCCATTGTGGCGTTGGTCTACGGCAACATTTGGTTTCAGGCTTACATGTCGAGTGCGGATGTCAGTCTGCTAAGTCTCATCGGCATGGGCTTTCGCCAAGTGAATCCACGGATTATCGTCCAGGCCAAGATCATGGCCGCCCAAGCGGGACTTGATATCAGCCGCCGTGCGGGTGTCAGCACCGCGCGGTTGGAAGCTCATTACCTGGCCGGTGGCAATGTCATGAATGTGATTCATGCCATCATCGCGGCCCATCGCGCTGGGATTGATCTGGACTTCGATCGCGCCTCGGCCATCGATTTAGCGGGACGCGATGTGTTGGACGCAGTGCGCACAAGCGTTCACCCGCGCGTTATCGATTGCCCCGACCCACGCCGCAGTGGCAAGACCACGCTCAGCGCGATCGCCAAGGATGGCGTCGAGTTGCGGATTCGCGCTCGTGTGACGGTGCGGACGAATCTCAGCCAGTTGATTGGTGGTGCCACGGAAGAAACGGTCATCGCTCGAGTCGGCGAGGGCATTATCACCTCGATTGGCTCCTCGGCCACGCACCTGCATGTGTTGGAGAACCCCGATCGTATTTCCCGCGCGGTATTGGATCGTGGCCTCGACGCACATACGGCTTTCGAAATCGTCTCCATTGATATCGCGGACATCGATGTTGGCGATCAGATCGGCGCGCGGCTGCAGGCCGATCAAGCGGAAGCCGACACACGCGTGGCTCGAGCGAAAGCGGAGCAACGGCGAGCCGAAGCCGTGGCCGAGGAACAGGAGATGAAGGCCAAGGTCGCCGAGAATCGCGCGGCCCTCGTGCGGGCGGAAGCCGAAGTTCCTCAAGCCATGGCCGAAGCCTTTCGGCACGGCACGATTTAGCTCCCCTTGTCATCGCCGATACCCGGGATGGCTACAACAACCACCGTTGTTTGCTTCAGGAAGTTGACCAATGACGTTACTGCTTTTCACCTGCCTCTTGGCCGCCGATCCGACTCCCTCGCAAGCCGAGTTGCTGCGGACGTTTCGTGAAGAGTTCGTGGCCATCCATCCGGGTGTGGCACCGTTTCCGAAGTCGTTTACGATGGGCCGAGCCGATGGGACCGCCGCCGAACGACCAACTTGTGTCGTTTCGTTCGACTACCATTTCGCCGTCGCTAAGTACGAAGTCCCGCAAAACCTGTGGGAGTCGGTCATGGGCAGCAATCCTTCGCGTTGGAAGGGGCCGCGGAACTCGGTCGAGATGCTCTCGTTTGACGAAGCCCAAGAGTTTTGTCGCAAAGTGACCGAACTGATGCGTGCCGCCAAGTTGATCGATCCTCAGCAAGTCGTCCGCCTTCCCTCCGAAGCCGAATGGGAATACGCGACGCGGGCCGGGACCGAAACTCGGTATTCGTTTGGCGATGATGTGGCCTTGCTGGACGCCTTCGGTTGGCACACCGGCAACGCCGCCGGAAACGATCCGCCGGTCGGTGCCAAGAAGCCCAATCCCTGGGGACTGTACGATGTTCACGGTTATCTCTGGGAGTGGTGTGCCGATGCCTGGCAGGAAAGTCACGACGCCGCTCCGACCGACGGGTCGCCGCGCAAGGCGTCTGGTGATGCGAGCCCTCGCGTGTTGCGTGGCGGCAGTTGGAAAGATACCTCGGATCGCTTGAGCAGCTCGTTTCGCATCTCGGCTCCCCAGACGTCGCGAGACGACGCGGTAGGTCTGCGCTGTGTCCTCGCCGAAGCGCGCTGATCCCCGTGTCCTGATGGTGCCCACTCGATTGGCGATCACCAGCGCGATATGGGAATAATGATGTATCGAAGTGAGTGTTCGTTCCGATGTCGGGCATTCAAACTTCGGATGATTCGCCAGCGTTGGCGAGTAAGCCCTCTTTGGCAGCCTGCGTGATGGTCAATACCGCCGGATGCGTGATCTTGCGCTTCAGTGTGATGGCGTAAAACCGCAATCGAACATCATTCAGATAGCCTATCAGCTCGACGTTGTATTGCGCCCTGACCTCCGGCAGTACGGCGGCGGGAACGGGAAACACGCCCGCCCCCCCGCGGCCAAACTCCTTCAATAGGGCGGAGTCGTCAAATTCGGCGACGATCCGCGGAGTGAAACCTTCCTCGTCAAACCAGCGATCCAAAGAGCGGCGCATTTCGGTGTTCGCCGTCGGCAGTAAGAAGGGTGCGCCGTCGAGCGACATGGGAAAGCGACTTCGCAAGCGACTGGCCAAATCGCCGACAGCACAGATGGCG
>JBGTHH010000538.1:0-10054 GCA_041746275.1 Pirellulaceae bacterium
GAACGATGAAGCGCGAGGCATCGACAGACAGAATCTCACTGATGCCATGTTTCGGTTTATCTAGCACGTAAACCAACTCTCGCGTGTGACCACTGGACAAGTTGATCTCCCAAATCCGTACGTTCACGCCAAGACGCTCGCCTTCTGAGTCAAACGGGTGATCCTGAAGCAACGGTCCTTGCATGATGGCGTACAAGAACTGCCCATCCGCAGTCAGCGCCAAGCCTTCCAAGCCTCGATTGGTTTGCCGACCTTGTTGATTGGCCGCGTGCTCCTCTTCGGCAGTGGCGGCTGGCCGCGAAACTTGAAAATGCTTCGGGACGGGAAGCCTCCGTTGCAGCCGGCCTTTCGCATCGAATGCCAACACGTGTGGCCCATACTCGTCACAGATATAGATCGTGCCATCAGAACCTACGCGAACGCCCTCGGGATCGAGCCGCAGGCTATGCTCTGGATGTTGTTCGTCGATCGCCGAAGAAGATCCGACAAAGGACCGCCCTTGCTCGTCGGTCAGCAGGTGTGTGGCCAATAGCTTGGCGGAGACCACCGGTTGGGCCTTCGTTGAGATCGTCAACTCCATCACGTGGAATCGGCAGCGATAGCCACCAGATCCACCCGCAGGTCCGCGATCAGGCAGCACGATGTAGCGGTTGCCTTGTCCGGTGTACGCGATGGCGGAGAAGCCACCCAGTTGATCTTGTGGCGTTCCTGCTGATTCTTGCTTAAGTCCCGACAGATCGGAGGCCGTTCCGGGCATCGCGCCGCGTGCCAGCAATTCCAGCGTTTCGGCGGCCGATATCCCATTCGATGAGCAGAGACATGCGATGAGACCGACCACGATCGCGAATTTCCAAACCTTAGTAAACCACATGAGATGTTCCTTTCCCTGACCCGGGTGGACGATGGGGATTCTTTGGACTTAGGAAAGGAAACGGCCCCAACGCTTCGAGAGCGTCCGGGGCCGAGTCCCTTTGAGCGAATGCACTCAACCCTCGACGATGAGTGTCGTTTGCCGAGTACTAAAAATCTCCGACTACTTCGCCCGTGGCGCGGGTCACGATCGCCGCCAGGGTTTGAGGCGCGATTGTTTCCGCCATGAAGCGAACCGAACCATCGCACAAGCTGATTTGCATCCCACCCGGATGCCAGGCATAGAACTCGCTCGAATTCGTGCAGTTAATCCCACAAGGCCCTTGAATAACCGAGGTGTAGGGCGGGCTACTGCTGGTACTGTTGACCAAGGTGCCATCCATGGAGCAACCGTTCAGACTGCCCGAGATGCTGTCAAAATCGGCCCAGCCCCAGCCATCAACCACAACGATCCCCATTGAAATCTTATTGGCTTGGTATCGTGTGGGACGACCAGCTCGCTCGGCCAATAGCATGGTGTTCGACAATCCATCGGTGATATCGCGGAACCCATTGGCGACGTTCCGCTCCATCGCTCCGGCAACGCCTCGCAGAATCCCTGGAGGAAATGGCAGTCCGTTTGATTCATAGAACGACCGACGGACTTCGTTCGTGCTGGAATAATCCGCCAACCCAAAACGGCTACCGGGAGGTTGAGGCACGTGGTTGCCTTCATCCGCAGCCGTGGCACGCAAACGGGACCCCGGCGCGGATGGGCAATTGTATGTGGGAATCTCCCGCGATGTTGCAGGGTAGTTCAGCGGATCGCTCCAACGAACATTGAAGTTGTAGATGTCGTACAGCGGTCCTTGCTCGATGAATGGCAGCGAATATGCAGCCCAGCCATGCCGCGAATTTCCCGATGTGAAACGGCTCATCGGCAAGGTACGATACGTGTCGTGATAATTGTGCAGCGCCAAGCTCAACTGCTTGAGATTGTTGCCGCACTGCATGCGGCGGGCCGCTTCGCGAGCGGCTTGTACGGCCGGTAGCAACAAGGCTACCAAGATGCCGATGATGGCGATCACTACCAGCAGCTCCACCAGAGTGAATCCACGTGAACGCGAGGTTCGAATTGTCATGTCTCAAGTCTCCATTAATTCTGTAAAATGTTCCAACATTGAATACTTTGGTTAGAAGTTACAACTTTGAAGGGTGTAATAGATGGTTGCCCACCGCTCCCGGATGAAGTGACGAGCGATAGGCGGACGGTTCCTCATTGCAGGGAAATCGGGGGAACCGTGTTTTCTCCGGCACTGACGGTGATCTTGACTCCCGATGTCTTGGGATTGACGTACTTCATGGGGAGCTTCTCCTTGAGCTCATCAAGCTTCTCGTCGGTTAATCCCTGGAGTGGTCCGCTCCACGACATGGAGACTTCATACTCTCCCTGGACAACCCCGCGACCCTTGACGCCTTCGCGGTACGTGAAGAGCTCGAATTTGCCTGTCTCGTCCACGACACCCGATGCGACCGGAGTCATAGCCCGACTCAGTGCCACTCCGACCGGATAGAGATTGATGGTGGCATCCGGAATGGGCTCACCCTTGAAGTCAATCTGCCCCGTGACGGGGTGCAAATCTTCGAACTCCTCGTGATTGGCGACGGTCGGCGCACCGCAGCCCGACAGGCCGCCAAGGCCCAAGCTCAAACACAATCCCAGCACAACTCGCTGTAAACATCGATTCATCTTGCGTTCCTGTTTCATGAAAATGATCCTCCACATTTGGCGTTTCACTCACGCTCCGAGGCCTGGGGAGGCAGACTTCGTCGTTGGTTGCGATAGACACTACCGGACGATTATGAAGATCATGTGAAGCCTGGATTAAGTTCGTGAGAAAGTGATAGCGTTGGCAGGCTATCGTGACCGTTCGCGGAAACTACAATCGTCATCATGCGCCTCCTATTGAGAAGCCACAGGATCGATGAGCCACAGCATTCGCATTAGTCCCGCCGGTCGCTTGACGCTGACGACGGATGCCCTCGCGGAACCGTCTCTCGACGCATCATTGGCAGCCGATATCGTGGCGGCCTTTGAACGCTCGAACGCCGCAGGCTTGTTGCTGTTAGCCTCACGAGCCTGGAACAAGCCCGTGCCGCCCTCGCTGGTCTTCTGGCGCGAGTTCACGCAACGTTTCTTCCAAAGCCTTTGCCAATTAGGTGAGGACCTGGAGGGCTCGTGGGAGCAACTTCCTCCCCCGTCCGACACGGAATTCGAGCCGCTGATCGCCGCCGCTCCACCGATGCACGGACTGGAGTACCTGTCCCAGCACTTGTTGACGGAACTCTGGGGCGAGGTGCGCGCTGTGGCACATGAACAGGCTCGTCAACATGCCGACGGCGCAGCGGCTTACTTACGCGACCTTAACCCCGTTTGGCATCTGCTGGGCCGCGTGACGTTCCATCTGGCGGAGAACAAACGGGACCCCGAGCATCCGTTCGCCTTTCTGGCGACCTATACGCACCGCCTCTCATCCCAGGCGAAACTCCAGCACTTGCCACTGGGGCAGGCTTTGAAGGAATACGCAGGCGCGGGGAATCGCGCGCAATTGTCGGCACTGCTCGAACCGGTGCAACGCGCGGCCGCCGACAGCGAACTGGTCCGGGAACTGCTCGACACGCGGGCCTTGTTTCAACCCCAGGCCTGGTCGATTCATCAAGCCCACCGATTTCTCCAGGAGGTGCCTCGCTTGGAAGCGGCTGGCTTAGTGGTGCGCGTTCCCGACTGGTGGCGCGCCCGTCGCGGGACACGCCCTCAAGTGCAGGTACGTTTGGGGCAGAAGCCGACCAGCCAACTCGGCATGGACAGCCTGCTCGACTTTGAAGTCAATGTGGCCATGGATGGCGAGCCGCTGTCGGACGCCGAACGACGACAGATCCTCGCGGCCAGTGAAGGGCTGGTGCTGTTACGCGGAAAGTGGGTCGAAGTCGATAGCGAGCACCTCCGACAAGTTCTAGACCACTGGCAGCAACTGGAGGCCACGCACCCCGATGGCCTGACGTTTATCGAAGGCATGCGTCTGCTGGCGGGAACGCAGTTGGAAGCCGAGGCGGAGGACGACACAACGCCCGATTGGTCGCGGATCGTGGCCGGCGACTGGTTGCGCGACACCCTGGCAACCTTGCGCGATCCGTCGAATGTGACGGAAGTACAGCCCGGAGCGGATCTCCAGGCGACCTTGCGGCCTTATCAGTCCGAGGGCGTGCGCTGGCTCTGGTTCATGACCCGGTTGGGACTGGGAGCCTGTTTGGCCGACGACATGGGACTCGGCAAGACGATCCAAGTGATCGACCTGTTGTTGCATCTGAAACGACAATCGAGCTCGCGGAAGCAACAAGAACCCGCTCCCAGCTTGCTCGTGGTTCCCGCGTCGTTGATCGGCAACTGGAAGCAGGAACTCGCGAGGTTTGCTCCCCAGTTGCGACTCTTCATTATCCATCGCTCCGAGTGCGACGCTGACACCTTGAGTCGCTTAGCGAAGCATCCCCAAGAGGAATTATCCGGATACGATATTGTCATCACCACCTATGGCTTGGTGCGACGTGAGGCTTGGCTCAATCAGAACGCCTGGCGGTTGGTCGTACTCGACGAGGCACAAGCCATCAAGAACGCCTCGTCCGCTCAAACCAAGGCGGTCAAGAAGCTCACCGCGCCGACGCGCATCGTCCTCACCGGCACGCCTGTCGAAAACCATCTCGGTGACTTGTGGTCGCTGTTCGATTTCACTTGTCCCGGGCTGCTCGGGTCGGCGACGCAGTTCAAAGCTTTCGTCAAGCGATTGAACAAACAGCAGGATGCCGCCGCCTTCGGTGCACTGCGGCAACTCGTCCGCCCCTACATCTTGCGACGAATGAAGACCGATCCGCTGATCGCTCCCGACCTGCCCGACAAGACGGAGATGCGGACGGAATGCGGGCTATCGAAGAAGCAGGCGGCGTTGTACGAACGGGCGGTCCAAGAACTGAAGAAGCGTTTGAAGAACGCCGACGGGATGGCGCGTCGGGGACTCGTCCTCGCCGTGCTGATGCAGTTGAAGCAGATCTGCAATCATCCGGCTCAGTACTTGAACGAAGAAGATTTCGCTCCGTCGGACAGCGGAAAGTTCGGTCGATTGGAGGCGATCTGCGAGCCCATTCTCCAGCGGCAGGAGAAGATGTTGGTCTTCACTCAGTTCCAATCGCTATGCCAACCGCTAGCGGATTTCCTGGAGGGTGTCTTCGATCGACCCGGGTTGATCCTGTCGGGCAAGACCGCGGTGCAACGCAGGAGCGAGTTGGTACGCCAGTTTCAAACCGACTCGGGGCCACCCTTCTTCGTCATTTCGGTCAAAGCGGGCGGCACTGGACTGAACCTGACCGCCGCCTCGCACGTAATCCACTTCGACCGCTGGTGGAACCCGGCCGTTGAGAACCAAGCCACCGACCGGGCCTTTCGCATCGGTCAGAAACGGAACGTGCTGGTTCACAAGTTCGTGTGCCGCGGCACGGTGGAGGAGCGGATCGATCAAATGATCCGCGAAAAGCAGGAGCTATCCGACAAACTGTTGAATCAAGGCGGCGAAACGCTGCTGACCGAAATGTCCGACGCCGAGTTGCTTGACTTCGTGGCCATCGATTTGAATCGCGCCACGGACGAGTGATGGCTCGGCGACTCGAACAGCCGCTTTCGCTAGCTCCGCCACCGCCCGTGCGATCAGACTTGGTGTTGCTGGAAAGTCGCGACAAAGATTAGGTTATGACGTGTGGCGAGCCGACCGGCTCGATTGGCAGGGAATCTTGCGGATGGAGTAAACGCATGGCCAGAGGATACGGATACGGCGGGTATGGAGACAGTGGCTATGGATTTCGGCCTTACGTGCCGGTCGCTCAGCGGCGGGCCGAGGCCAAACGGTATGCGAATCAAATGGCCAAGAACGGCCAAAAGGTGCAGCCGGTGGAGATTAGCGGCCGCAAGATCGCCACGACGTTTTGGGGTCAGGCCTGGTGTGACAATCTGGAGAGCTACAGTGATTTCGCCAATCGCTTGCCGCGGGGCCGCACTTATGTCCGAAATGGCTCGGTGGTCGATTTACGAATTTCGAAGGGCCAGATCGATGCCATCGTGAGCGGTTCGGATATCTATAAGGTCCAAGTGCAAATCACGCCGCTGGCCGCGGCGACGTGGAAGAAAATCCAACAGGATTGTGCGCGAGAAATCGATTCGTTGATGGACTTGTTGCGAGGCCGCTTCTCCCAAGGAGTGATGCAACGACTGACGCAGCAAAAAGACGGACTGTTTCCGCAGCCGAAGGAAATCAAGATGGGCTGCAGTTGTCCCGACTGGGCCGTGCTATGCAAACATGTCGCGGCCGTCTTGTATGGGGTCGGGGCCAGGTTGGACACGGAGCCGGAACTCCTCTTCCAGCTCCGCGATGTCGATCATCTCGATTTGATTAGCCAAGCAGTCGATAAGTCGAATCTGGATGCCGCCTTCTCTTCCGACACGGCGGATTCATTGCAGGGACAAGACTTGAGCGATCTGTTCGGCATTGAGTTGGACGCCGCGAGCGAAGCCACTCCCCAACGTGGTCGAGCCTCGCGCCGTTCGTCGAAGAATCGCACGCCCGACAAAGAGACTCCACAGAAGCCGGTCGCACCTTCAACAAGTAAAACGGCGACCAAACGGGCAGTAGTGCCTGAGCAGGTGAAGGCCGTAGTTAAGCCGGCGGCATCCCAGGTCGTGGTCCGTTCCGCGAAAAAGAAAGTCGCCGCTTCGAAATCAACTGCCACTCGCTCCGCGCACGGGACCACCACGGTGAAGGCCGTGAAGCGAAAGGTCACCAAGAAGAAGTGAGCAATGGTAGGGCAGGCACGACGCACCCACTCCGAGGCTGTGAAAAATGGGACTGGCTCCGAGCGGATGTCGGTGTTTTGCAAGGATTTCGCGTAGCTGCGAGGTGCCTGTCCCAATTTGTTCACAGCCTCTCCCGATGCGCATCGCCCGCCGCGTAGGAACCTTCGATCATGCAGGATGAAGCCAGTTATGTCTGCGATGCCTGTGGCGAGGAAATCGTGGTTCCAGTGGATCTATCGGCTGGCGATAGCCAAACGTATGTCGAGGATTGCCCCGTCTGCTGTCGCGCCAACGTGATCCATGTCGAAGTCGACGAGGACGGCGAGGCACGCGTATGGGCGGAAGCCGAGTAGCCGCTTAGCCTTCCCATCCTGGCACAGCACCGGATAGCCGAACGCCCGCAGGCGTTCACGCCGTCACGTCGATCGGTATCGACTCAATGGACGCGAACCCCGACTTGCGAAACGGACGCGGCAGCGGTTGGGCAATCCCTTGCGCATCAATCGTACGGCACCGGAACGTGTACTCACCGACCGGTAGGCCCGGCAAGACGGCCGCCCAATGCGCATTGGTCAACCGCAGTGGCCATGTGTGCGGCGCGCCGGTGGCATCGAAACCGTGCGTGGGGAGTGGAATCTTGCCTTCGCTAAGCACGGGCCAGTGCTCGGGAGCCGCCAACAATTCCGCATCGACCCATGGCGCAGTCAAAAAGTATGGATCATCGTCGGGGCGCGGTAGAGCATTGGACTCGATCGAAACTTGCACCTTGGTCAGCCCGGAGACGCCGACTTGCGCATAACCCGACACCGGAATCGGCTCGCCGGTCTTCACTTCGCGAGGAATCGACAGCGTGGCGGCGAACGTCTTCAGCGGGCTGTCGATGTCGTTGTTCTGTCCGGCATAGGTGTCGTTGGCGTGAGGCAGATTTGTCAGCACAACCTGCTTCAGCCACTTGATCGACTTGAATCCGTACGCTTCGGGAACCACGATCCGCACCGGACCACCGCGTTCCGAGTCGAGCCACTCGCCATTGAGTTTGTAGCACAGGATGACCGGCGGCAGACCGAAAGGATCCTCCAATACGCGACCGATCGGCAGCGAGCTGCGAAACATCTGCTCGGGGTCGTCGTTGTGATAGCCGTGATAATAGACTCGTCGCAGGTTCTCGCGCGGCTGTGTGAGCCACACGACTTCACGCAGCGGCACGCCTTCCCACAAACCCATGCCCAGCGGGCACCCCAGGTTCAAACAAGTCATCACCTTGGGAAAACGCACCGCGTGCTTTTCCGCCAGTTGCAGGAGCGTCTCGAAGTCGAGCGCCGTGCCATCGGATATGGTCAGCGACCGACCTAACTTGGCAGGATGATCGGGATCGGAGATCACTTCCAACCGCCATGTCTCGCGCGTCAAGCCGACTTCCTGTTTCTTCGCTTCGGGCAGCGAATGCGGTATCGGCTTACCGCGCGAGACGTCACGGAAATCCTCCGCGGCAGTGAAGTATGGTTCAGGTCGAACTCCCGCCTTGTCAGGCTTCACGCGTTTAGCCGGTGCCGCGGCAGGTTGCTCCCCGATCACTGTACTCACCACCTGAGTCGCAGTCATTCCCGCCACGCCTGCCTGCAGGAAGAAGCGGCGAGTCAACCTCGCGTGCTGGTCGAGAAAACCGTGGTCCGACATTTCGCGCTCCGCATTAGAACAAAGGTGGTTTGCCAAGCTGTCGTCGCAACACGGCCCATTGGCCAGCGTGCATCAACCAATGCCCTCCTTGCAAGCTGAACGCGGCGGCGACCGTGGGGGCATAGCTGCGCATGTGTTCTGGGGCTGGCCGATCCAAGTCGTCGTCCGAGGCTTTGGCCAACGCCGCCAAGGTCGCCGCGCGTTGCTCGCCATAGACGCGCAACAGGTCGTCCTTCGAGTCAAAGGCCGTGGGGTCGTCCGACTTGGCGGTATCGGAACCGTATCGAGCAATAAAGCCATCAGGCAATGCGGGCATCGAACCAGGTGCCACGGAGTCGATCATCTGGTGCTCCGACGCGATTAAATGACCGACCTGCCACTTGATGTGGTTGCAGTCAGCGTGCGGTCGCCGCAGCATCTGCTCGTCGGTCAGATCGGACAGATATGCCAGCGTCACCATATTGCCCGTGTCGATGGAAAGTTGAATGGCCTCGCGAGAATCCATGAGGTGCTTCCTTGTGATGAAAAGTGCTGAGTGAAACAGGTTCGTTACTGAATGGTTGTGAAGAGCTTCTTCGCGTCGACTTTGCCTGGTGCCAGCATCTTCAGCTCTTCGAGTTGCGTTACCAGCGTGCTCCAACGTTCCAGCGACATGCCGCGGTGCAGCACGCGCGACGCTTCGTCCGACGCGACGCAATGCTCGCGCAAAGCTGCGACACCGTAGGCGAGAATCTCGAGATTCATCTCGGGATTCAGTTCGTGAATGCGTTGGTTCGCCAACGTGGGGTCATCCAGATACGTCTGCCAACCGCGCCGACAGGCCGCAGTCATCTTGCGAACCAATTCCGGATTGTGTTGCGGCAACTCCTCCCGTGTCATCAGCAGACTCACATAGGGATTGAACCCGAAGTCGCTCACCAGCAAGTTACGGACCTTCGCTCCTTCGCTGGCCGCGACGAACGGCTCGCTGATGATGTAGCCCTGTTTGACCGCACGGGTATTGGCCAGAAACGGTGCCAGGCTGGCCGTGTTGGGCACGATCTGGACACCTGGCAACGACAGCTTCTTGATCAGGAACTGAGCCCAGGCATGTTCTTGGCTGAGCATCAACGTGACGTTTTCTAGTTGCTCGAAGCGTTCGATGCCCGCCTCCTCGTGAACCAGTAAACAGCGCGGGCTGTTGTCGAGCGGTGCCAGGAGTGCGACCAGCTTCGCATCTTGGGCCTGAGCGAGTGCGATCCGATCGGCATTCGTCACGCCAAAGTCGATCATGCCGCGTGCGACCTGCTGGATGACCGGAGCATTGGGCCCGCCCGGGATGATCGTTACGTCCAATCCCGCGTCTCGGAAATAACCATGCACCAACGCCGCATAGTAGCCGCCATGTTCCGCTTCGGGATACCAATTCAACATCAGGGTAACCGGCAGCAGATCATCACGGCTCGTCGCGGAAGTCGTGGACGAACCGACCTCCGTGGGCGGAACTTGCCGGTTACAGCCGATCAGACAGAAACAACCGACCAAGATGATCCACAGAGGAAACTTCATAAACGGAGCACAGGTTAGGGGAGGAAATAAGCGAAGGAACTCAGAGGCTAACCGAAAACGGGGACTGGCTCCCGGATGTGGAGTTTC
>JBGTHH010000539.1:0-3426 GCA_041746275.1 Pirellulaceae bacterium
GCTGTCCAACTCAGGTGAAGTTATTTCGTGAGCGTTGCCTCGCATGAGGAAGTTCCGTCACTCGCCGAAGTCGTCGAATGCAATATTATCCGCTTCGACCCCCAAGTCTTCCAGCAACTTCAGGCAAGCCTGCAGCATCAACGGCGGGCCACAGATGTAGTACTCGATGTCTTCGGGTGCCGGATGCTCCGCGAGATAATTGTCGTACAAAACCTGATGAATGAATCCTTTGCTACCGGTCCAATTGTCTTCGGGAAGCGGTTCGGACAACGCGACATGGAAAGAAAAATTCGGATGCGACTCGGCGATCTCGCGGAACTGTTCGTCGTAGAACAGCTCGCGCGAACTGCGGCCCCCGTACCAGAAGGAGACCTTTCGTTTCGTGCGGCGTTTCTCGAACAACTCGAAGATATGGCTGCGCAGCGGTGCCATGCCCGCGCCGCCACCGATATACACCATTTCGGCATCCGAGTCTTTGATAAAGAACTCGCCAAACGGCCCGGAGACCGTGACCGGATCACCCGGCTTCAAATTGAATATGTACGACGATACTTTTCCCGGCGGCGTCCCTTCGGGTGCGCGTGGGGGCGGCGTGGCGATGCGGACGTTCAACATGATGATGCCCTTTTCGCCAGGGTAGTTCGCCATCGAATACGCGCGGTACACGGGCTCGGTCACGACCGACTCGTACCGCCAAACGTTGAACTTGTCCCAGTCCGGATGGTACGACTCTTCGATGTCGAAATCTTTGTAAGCGAGTTCGTGCGGCGGCGCATCGAGCTGGATGTAGCCGCCCGGTCTGAAGTCGACCTCTTGCCCCTCGGGCAATTCGAGCACCAGCTCTTTGATGAACGTCGCCACATTGTGGTTCGAACGAACTTGGCACTGCCACTTCTTCGTCTCGAATACCTCGACGGGAACTTCGATGTCCATGTCCTCCTTGACCGCCACCTGGCAAGACAGCCGGTAGCCTTGGCGGGCCATCCGCGTATTGATGTGGCTGCGCTCCGTGGGCAGAATGCCGGCGCTGCCGGAGAGCAGCTTGACCGTACATAGGCCACACGTACCGCCGCCGCCGCAGGCCGAGGAAACGAAGATGCCATTGTCGCTCAACACGCTCAAAAGCTTCCCGCCGACGGGAACGTTCAGCCGTCGCTCCTGGTTGACGACGATATCGACGGAGCCGCTGGCGACCAGCCGCGACTTGGCGAGCAAGATGATCGCCACCAGCGACAACACGATAGTGGTAAACAGGCTGACGCCTATTAAAACTTCCGTCATCGTCCACTCACTTACAGTTGAATGCCGGAAAATGCCATGAACGCCAGGGCCATCAGGCCGACGGTAATAAAGGTAATGCCCAGCCCCCGCAGCCCCGGCGGTATATCGCTGTATTTTATCTTCTCGCGAATCCCGGCCAGCGCGGCGATGGCCAGCGCCCAGCCGAACCCGGTGCCGAACCCGAAGACCACGCTTTCAGAAAAGCTGTAATCGCGTTCGACCATGAACAGCGTCCCGCCGAGGATCGCGCAATTGACCGTGATCAAGGGCAGAAAGATTCCCAGCGTGTGGTACAGCCACGGCACGTGGCGGTCCAGCGTCATTTCGAGTATCTGTACCATCGCGGCGATGACGCCAATGTAACTGATCAGGCCCAGGAATCTCAAGTCATACTCACCGATGCCAGCCCAGTCGAGCGCCCCCGGCTTGAGCAAATGCTGATAAATCAAATTGTTTGCCGGCACCGTGATCGTCTGAATCACAATCACCGCTAAGCCCAACTGGATGGCCGTCTTGACGTTCTTCGAGACGGCGAGGAACGTACACATGCCGAGGAAAAACGCCAGCGCCAGGTTCTCGACGAAGACCGCCTTCATGAACAAACTCAGATAGTGTTCCATGATCGCTACCGCTCCTCGACTTGTTCTGTTTTGAAGGTGCGAATTAGCCAGATGGACAGGCCGATGATGAAAAACGCGCTGGGCGGCAAAAGCATCAGGCCATTGGGGTTGTACCAACCGCCGTCGCGCGTGAGCGACAAGACTTCATAACCCAGTAACTTGCCCGAACCGAAAAGCTCACGAAGCACAGCCACGGCGGTCAAGATCAGGCTGTAACCCAGAGCGTTGCCGATGCCGTCGAGGAAGCTCATTGCGACCGTGTTTTTCATGGCAAAGGCCTCGGCCCGTCCCATGATGATGCAGTTGGTGATGATCAAGCCGACGAAGACCGACAGCCGTTTGCTCACATCGAACATGTACGCCTGTAGAAATTGATCGACCACGGTCACCAGCGAGGCAATGATCGTCATCTGGACGATGATGCGGATGCTGCTGGGTATTTGCTTGCGGATCATGGCAACCGACGCATTGCTAAACGCCAAGACAAACGTCACGGCCAGACACATGACCAGCGTCGTCTGGAGCTGCGTTGTCACCGCCAAGGCCGAGCAAATGCCGAGTACTTGCAACGCAATTGGATTGTTGTCCAACAGCGGGTCCAGCAGGACGTGTTTTGCACTAGGGGCTGCCATGGTCGGTCTCCTCGTGCTTTCGCAGTTCGTCGAAATACGGTCCAAATCCGTGATCGCCAAACCAATAATGCAACAGGTTTGTCACACCACGTGAGGTGATCGTTGCTCCCGAGAGACCATCGACCTGATACTTCGCCTGGGCTGGGTCTGGGTCGACGGCTCCTTTGCTCACCTGGATCTTGATGTCGCCACCATCATCAAACAACAGTTTACCTTTCCAATTCTCTTTCCAACTGGGATTGTCAACTTCTCCGCCGAGCCCGGGCGTTTCGGTGTGTTGGTAGAACGTCAATCCGCGGATCGTCCGCAGGTCGCTATCGATCGCCACAAATCCGTACATCGTCCCCCACAGTCCCATGCCTCTGACAGGCAAAACGAATTGCTCGGTCTCGCCCGCCTCACTCTTTACGAGTTGCACGGGCGAGTACTTTTCGCGCCGCTTGATGGACGCCAGGTCCTTGTCCTCCGAGATGGCAATGCTCAACCCTGGATCTCTGGCCGCTACGACAGGATCGTAAGTCGCGGGATTGATCGTCTCGGGTTCGACATACTGGCCCGTTTCCAGATCGACGATTCGCGTCTCAATGCGCCGAAATGCCTCGTCAACTGCGGCGGCGTCCCGGCCGGTCGCGATTCCCGCGGCTTCGAGGATGTTCCGCTTTTTTTCCAACGCTCGGTTGTGAGTTTGCAGCGGACGCAGCCCCACCGCGGCACCGGCAACCAGCAGCGAACAGACGACACACAACAGCGCCGCTACCGTAAATGTCCCCACGACCGTGTCACGTTTCACTGCGAGCCAACCTTCTGCGGATATTCACTTGAACAATAAAATAGTCGATCAAAGGCGCCACCACGTTGCCGAAAAGAATCGCCAGCATGATCCCTTCCGGGTA
>JBGTHH010000540.1:0-12915 GCA_041746275.1 Pirellulaceae bacterium
TATCGAGTCCCTGCTCACGCAAGATCCGCTGATCGTGCAAGCCTTGGTCGTGGGAGACGGCAGGAATTTTCTAACCGCATTGATTGTCCCTAACCCAGACGGCCTGCGCGCGGAGATCGTCGCGCGCGGCCTCGCGGTGACTTCAGCCGAACAGGCACTGCGGCATCCCGAGGTGCTGCGATTGTATGAGGAACACATCGCCGCCCGACTGAGTTGTGTTTCCCACTACGAGCAAGTGCGAAAGTTCACTTTGCTCGATCGGGGCTTCACGATTGAAGGGGGCGAGTTGACTCCGAAACTAACGTTGCGTCGCGAGCGGATCCAGGCGAATTTCCGCGACTGCATCGAAGCCATGTATCACGCATCTTAGCTCGTGGGCGCTCCTCATCCTGCGTCATCGGAGTTCGAGCGAATCAACACGCTGCCGAAGGCATCAACTGGCAGGCGAGTGTACGTGTTATCTGGATCAAAAGCGCTCTGCTGTCCTGAATTGATTTCCACTACTTTCAGACGAACCTGTTAACTTGTCTCCGAAGATTCGGTTCTAGCAACGCTCTCGAAATAACGTCCTCAAGTCCAATGTAGCCAGCACGCTCCGTCGTGATGATCGCCGCGAAAACGGGAATTGTAGCCATCACGCTCCGTCGTGATGATCGCTGCGAAAACGGGAAAGTTATTCCGTGAGCGTTGCGACGACCAGCAATCGACGCCGAAGCCAGCAAGGATGACGTGATGTATGACGTGGCTGTAATCGGAGGCGGAATGGCTGGAATGGCGACAGCCGCTCGCCTTCAATCACGAGGCATGTCCACGATTGTGTTGGAAGCCCACGGCCAGCCCGGCGGATGTGCTGGATTCTTTCGCCGCAAAGGTTTCTCGTTTGATGTGGGAGCGACGACGCTTGTTGATTTCGAGAGAGACGGCGTTGGTGCCGAGTTGCTTCGTGACATCGAGATGCCACTTCCCGATTCAGAGACACTTCCCGGATACGTTGCCTGGCTGCCCGACCGAACGGTGACGCTGCATCGCGACCACGATGCCTGGTCCAGCGAACGGCTGCGAATGCTCGGCAACTCCGACGCCCATCAAAGATTTTGGAATCTGCTCGACCGGCTTTCGGCAGTCTTCTGGTGCATTAGTCGCCGTGGTGCCAAATTGCCCTGCCAGAGCCTGCACGACGCGATCAACGCCATTCGCTTGCTCGGCTTCACCAACCTTCCAGACACCCGATACCTGCGGTGGACACTGGGCGACGCCTTGAAGCACTTTCGCCTACACAACGACAGACCTTTGGTGGGACTGCTGTCCATGCTCGTTGAAGACACCGTCCACAGCACCGTCGATCATGCTCCGCTGATTAACGCCGCATTGGGCATTACGATCCGAGGAGCTGGATTGACGCGAGCCAAGGGCGGGATGCGAGGATTCTGGCTAAGGTTCGTTGATCATTACAAGAGGCTCGGGGGAATACTCCGGGTCGGCTGCCAAGTCCACGAAGTCGCAGGCCGGATCGGACGATTCACGATTCAAACGCAACGCGGAGTCGTTCAGGCACACCAAGTCGTCAGTGCAGTTCCGGCTCCGCTGACCGCACGCATCGCGGCTCCGGTTGTCGGCAACCGACTCGATGCTTATCTCAAGCGTGACGCTGGCTCGTTAGGCGGTGCATTCGTCGTGTTTCTTGGAGTTCCCGAGGAAGAAGTCTCAGGCCACGAGTTCACACATCATCAATTACTGCATGAGTATGAATCCCCGCTCGGAAATGGAAACAACATGTTCGTCTCGGTTTCATCACCGGGCGATACGGAAAGTGCTCCCAGCGGTCATCGGGCCGTGATGATTTCCACACACTGCGATCTGCATGATTGGAAAGCACTCACGCACGACCGGTATGCAAAACGAAAGGCGGAGGCCGGTGAGCATCTCGTGCGTCTGGCAAGACGCGTATATCCGTCTCTTGGCAAGCAGGCACTCATTTACGAAGTTGCGACACCCAGAACCTACGAACGATTCACCCATCGACCAGAAGGTTCGGTGGGTGGCGTCCGACAGACGCTGAAGAACTCGAATCAACATGCCATTCCTCACGACATAGGAATCCCCGGCTTTCTCCTGGTTGGAGATTCCACGTGGCCGGGATTGGGAACCGTGGCGTGCGTCATGGGCAGCCGCATCGTGGCCGAACGCGTGATGGAGCGATACGGACATGTGACTTCCACGAACGAGAGTACGATCAGCACGCCTGTCCTGGGAAGATCGGAATTCTTGGGCTGAGGGCGGGTTTCTTGTTATGGCAACCAGTGTGTGAGGAAGAACGTATCCATTGAGTTAAGTTAGCGTGGTTTGATCGGCGGATCCGCTGGCGAGAAGGTGGGTTCGCCGTAGGTATCGGCGTGGGAAAAATCGGCTTCCTCGTTGAAGTGCTCGTCGGGAATCACCCAGATCTCGCCATGCAAATGATCTTGTTGAGTCCGCACGCTGTGATGGCGGGCGAGTTCCAGAACGGCCAAGAACACGCCAATCATCGCCGATTTGTGCATGCCGTTGTCGAGCATCTCCGATAGGGAAGCGCGCCGCTCCTGCACCAATTTGTTGTGAATCCGCTTCATGTAGACGTGAATCGGCGTGTCGTCGTAGACGATGCTCGATGGCTTGGTGACCTGTTTGTCACGCATGATCCGGCCGAGCGCGCTCACCAAGTCCCATAACTCCAGCTCGTGAATCGGTTGCGAGCCGAGATCCAAGCGGCGCGGCGGCAAGTCATTTTGCAGTCGCGGATAGCGCTGTTGCCAGTCGCGGCTTTGCTCTTCGAGCTTACTCGCGGCGTCCTTGTATTTTTTATATTCAAGCAGCCGCTGCACCAGTTCGTCGCGCTGATCTTCGAGCTCTTCCGTCTCCTCGTCGCCGCTCGGCAACACCAACCGCGATTTGATCTCCAGCAGCGTGCTAGCCATCTCGATGAAGTCGCCGACCCCATCGACATCCATCTCCTCCAAGACCTCGAGGTAGGTGAGGAACTGGCCTGTCACCTCGGCGATCGGAATGTCCACGATATCCACCTCGTGCTTGCGGACGAGGTAGAGGAGAAGATCGAGTGGGCCTCGAAAGGACATCAAATCGACGCGAAAGTCCATCGCCATCCGTTCCGCCTGAGTGCCGCGGGAATCCGCCAACCTTTATCCTTCGACCACGTTATACCAAGAACTTCAGTAATAAAACGCACATTGCCCAGCGGAGCCGGACGAAAATAACTCGATAATCGCCGTACTTCCACCCGCATAAGGGGCGGAATTCTCGAATCGACAAGTTGGCCATTGATTCGGCCTCTGGTAGATTGGTTCCGGGATTCGTCGAGCGATACGGATTCGAGAGGCTGCCCGGGACCAATGCAATGATCGAGATAAAGCACAAAGATAGTGGCAAGGTTCTGTTCTCTGCGGAATCTTTTGAAGGGCAGAATCTCGACGGGGCAAAATGGGGAGGTGCGAGTCTTGTCGAAATGGACTTATCGGGTCTGAAGCTCGAACGAGCCGACCTGCACATGGCCGATCTGACGGGGGCCAAACTCGCGGGCGCGGACCTGCAAGGCGCGATCCTAACCAATGCGATCTTGGACGGAGCGGACCTATCGAATTGTGTGTTAACCGATGTTATTGCGAAGCACGCGATGCTGCGCGACACCAAGCTCGACGGCTCCACGATGCGTTACGCTCGCTTCGAAGGTGCCGATTTCACCGGTGCCAGCATGACGCGGGTCGATGCTTCGATGACCGACTTGCGCGGCAACCTAAACGACGTGGACTTCACGGGGGCCGATCTGCGGGGAGCGGACTTCACCGGAGCTAATTTGACGGGCGCGAACCTCACTGACGCGAATATGTTGAATGCCAAACTAGTCGACGCCAAGCTCATGCGCGCCAAAATGATCGGTTCGATTGGTCCCACGGGGAAGAAGTACGGCGTGGCACCGACTAAGTCCCAGCCATGGTGGAAGTTCTGGGAATCGTAAGCCCGGCGACGGCCAGCACGCAACTCGAATTTGTTCGATCCAGTGGGCCGCGCGAGCCTCGACGCCGCCCCTTGTGTCTCCTGACCATCGCAATTATCATGCCCGTTTGCCTTGAAACCATTGGAGTTAGGTGACGATGCGTCATGTCCTGTCCGCCGTGGTGCAGAACGTGCCGGGGGTGTTATCACACATCTCGGGCATGCTGGCCTCGCGGGGTTATAACATCGATTCGCTGGCGGTTGGCGAAACCGAGACGCCCAACTTGTCGCGTATGACCTTCGTGGTGGTCGGCGATGACCATGTGCTGGATCAGGTTCGTAAGCAACTCGAAAAGATCGTCACCGTCGTGCGTGTCGATGACATCAGCGAACACGATCACGTCGAGCGCGATCTCATGCTGCTCAAGGTCAAGTCGCCGCCAGGTGGGCAACGGAGCGAAGTTCGCGAGTTGGTCGATATCTTCCGTGGCCGGATCGTCGATGTCGGGCATGACGAGGTGATGATCGAGATTTCGGGACGCGAATCGAAAATAGAAGCGTTTATCGAACGGATGCGACCTTATGGGATCACAGAACTGGTCCGCACCGGTCGCATTGCCATGGTTCGCGGCCGCAACCAAGAGGACAGTTTATCCGACAGCGCTCGGCGATCAGAAAGCTCCATTCACAAAATCATAAAGTAGGGAAAACGAAGTACGATGGCTGCCAAGATTTATTACGACAACGATGCGGATCTCTCCCTGTTAAAGAACAAGACGATTGCCATTTTGGGTTACGGCTCACAAGGGCACGCCCAGGCACAGAACCTGCGCGATAGCGGCTGTCAGGTCGTCATCGGTCAGCGACCCGGCAGTGCGAACTACGACTTGGCGGTCAGCCACGGCTTCGAGCCGATGCCCATCGAGGAAGCCACCAAGCGCGGCGATCTGGTCAACGTGTTGCTTCCCGACGAAGTCCAAGGGGATATCTACCGCAACCACATCCGTGACCATCTCAGCTCTGGCAACATCCTGATGTGTTCCCACGGCTTCAATCTGCATTTCGGACAGATCGAAGCACCGAAGGGCGTCGATACGTTGCTCGTCGCACCCAAGGGCCCCGGCCATCTGGTCCGTAGCGAGTTCGTCAAAGGTGGCGGCGTGCCCAGTCTGATCGCGGTCGGCGACGGTGCCTCGGAAAAGACCAAGCAACTTGGTTTAGCTTACGCCAAGGGCATTGGCGGCACGCGCGGGGGAGTCATTGAAACCACGATTGCCGAAGAGACCGAGACCGACTTATTTGGCGAACAGGTCGTCCTGTGTGGCGGGGTGAGCGAGTTGGTCAAAGCGGCCTTCGCCACGTTGGTCGACGCCGGCTATCAACCCGAAATGGCGTACTTCGAGTGCCTGCACGAATTGAAGTTGATCGTCGACTTGTTTTATCAAGGCGGCTTGAACTACATGCGTTACAGCGTCTCGAACACGGCCGAGTATGGCGACTATACCCGCGGGCCGCGAATCATCACCGATGCGACTCGCGCCGAAATGAAGAAGATCCTCACGGAAATTCAGAACGGCCAGTTTGCTCGGGAGTGGATTCTGGAGAATCGTGCCGGTGCGCCGGCCTTCAAGGCCACGCGTCGCCGCAATCGCGAGTTGCAGATCGAGTCGGTCGGCCGCCAGTTGCGGAGCCTGATGTCCTGGATCGACGCCAAGGAAGTTTAGACTGCGGCATCCGTGAACCACTGATTGGGAAACGTCCCCACGAATTCGAGCACAATAGAAGTCCGAAGGCAAACATGGCTTATCCGCGGACACTGGAAGTCTATCATGCTTTAGAACCGGGCGACCGCGTGCAAGTTCAGCACGAAGTGAAGGTGGGTTTCCGCTCCTGGATGGCGACCACGGTAGGTACGGTAGTGCGGAAGGAGCGTCGGCGGCATAGTTTGCACTTCATTCGTAATTTCGATGACAAGGTTTTCAGCGACGTGCTCGTCTTGCGGCGCGATGCGGGTGACTTGACGACGGTCACGTTGGATGAGTTCTCGGATCTCACCAAGCTCGATTCCTCAACAGGCCGATTCCCCGATGCCACCGTCCGCTCCGTCTGACGATCGACGACGACTCTTGATCGTGGTCATGTCCGCCGTGGCGATATGGGGCATTGCCCTGGCGTTTGGCGCGTACTTGTACGGGCCTGATCCCACGACCGGTCAGGTCGTGTTCTCCCCAAGTGTCGTCCGTGGAGGCATTGTGCTGGGATTTGTCGCAACCTTCTTGGGTGGTTGGGCACTTCTGCTGCGTGGACGTCGCTTCACGTAGTCTCCGTCGTGCGAGTCGAGTATCTTTGTAACAGGCATCCCATTTCCTAGGGTGCTGGAAGAAACTCGCGACATGATTCCCCGATCACAGGAACCCAGAGGAGCGTCGAACATGTCCCTCGCCCAAGACTACTCGCAGCCGTCAAACGCCATGTCACCAGCCGTATCGATCGGGCAGTACCTCATCCAGCGTCTGCAGGACTACGGCCTACGCGACCTGTTCGGCATTCCCGGCGATTATGTTCTGTCCTTCTACAGCATGCTGGAGCAGAGTCCGATCAATGTCGTGGGCTGCACGCGTGAGGACTGTGCGGGCTACGCCGCCGATGCCTACGCTCGCATCAATGGCCTGGGTGCCGTTTGCGTGACGTACTGCGTGGGCGGATTGAGCGTCTGCAATTCCATTGCGGGAGCTTATGCCGAGAAGTCGCCCGTCGTGGTCATCTCCGGCGCGCCGGGGCTGAACGAACGCGTGAACAATCCGTTGCTGCATCACAAAGTCCGCGACTTTCGCACGCAACTCGAAGTCTTTGAGAAGCTGTGTGTCGCGGTCGCGGAATTGTCCGATCCGATCAGCGCGTTTCGCGAGATCGACCGTGTGCTGGATACGGCCGTGCGCTACAAACGCCCTGTCTATATCGAGATCCCTCGCGATATGGTCCATGTCGTTCCGCAAATCACCCACGCCTACCACACGAGCAAACTGACCAGCGACGCCGGTGCCGCGACGGAAGCGGCCGACGAGGCGGCGCGACTGATCGCTCAAAGCCAACGGCCGATGATTATCGCTGGCATCGAAATCCATCGCTTCGCGTTACAAGATAAGTTGCTGGAGTTGGCCGAGCAGACCCAGATTCCGATTGCCGCGACCTTGCTCGGTAAGAGCGTGATTCGAGAAACCCATCCGCTCTACATCGGACTGTATGAAGGAGCCATGGGTCATGCGGAGGTCACGCGGTTTGTCGAGGAGAGCGACTGCTTGATCCTGCTGGGAACGTTCATGACGGACTTGAATTTGGGCATCTACACCGCCAATCTCGATCCGGCTAAGTGCATCTATGCCACGAGCGAGCAGTTGCGGATTCATCACCATCACTATCACGGCGTCTTGCTGGGCGATTTCATTGGCGAATTGATTCGTCGTCGCCCCGCCGCTCCGGCCCGTAAGATTCCCGAGCCACTCGTACGGACACCCGGTGACTATCAACTGGTCGCCGACGCTCCGATCACCATCGCAAGCTTGATCGCGCGCTTGAACGAGCAAATTGACGATCAGACGATTGTCATCGCGGACATTGGCGATTCGTTATTCGCCGCCACGGAATTGCAGACACACGAGCATACGGACTTCATCAGTCCCGCGTATTACACGTCGATGGGCTTCTCGGTGCCGGCGGCCTTGGGAGCGCAGGTGGCTCGACCGCAGAGCCGCGTGTTGGTGATTTGTGGTGACGGGGCGTTCCAGATGACCGGCATGGAGTTGTCCACGATCGTACGACATGGCTACGCCCCTATCATCATTGTGCTCGACAACGGTGGGTACGGAACTGAGCGGATCTTGCATGAGGGTGATTGGAAGTACAACGAGATTCATGGTTGGGATTATCACCGGCTGCCCGAGTTGCTGCGTGGTGGCACTGGCTACGAGATCTCGACGGAAGGGGAGTTTGATGCGGCTCTGCGTCAAGCCTGGGAGGATCGCGACGGGATGAGCCTCCTGCAGGTGCATCTGAGCCGGACCGACTGTAGCCCCACACTGCGGCGACTCGCCGAGCGGCTGGCACAACGGGTTTGAAGTTTTCGCTATAATGCGGCCCATGAAAATCACGGCTATCGAAACGTATCCCGTCCGCATCGCGCTCAAGCCCGAATACCAAATGATTACGTCTTTGGGCGTGCATGATGTGTCGGACTACCTGCTGGTGCGCGTGCTTACCGATCAGGGGCTCGACGGTGCGGGAGAAGCCACCGTTTCCGAAAAATGGAGTGGCGAGACGGTCGTGGGCGCGAAGTGGTTGATCGAACACGTGCTGGGTCCCGCCGTGATCGGTTGTGATCCTGCGGATATCGAGCAACTCGATCGACGCATGGACGCGGTCTGTCGCCACAATTGGTTTGCCAAGTCCAGCATCGAGATGGCCTGCTGGGATATCCAAGGCAAGGCCGCGGGGCGGCCGGTTTACGAGTTGCTGGGCGGAGCCTGTCGCAGTCTGTCGATTCGCTGCCGTTTTTCGATGGGCGCTTACGAACCCGAGCGTGCGCGGGATCGAGCCCGGCAGTTGATCGAGCAGGGCTTCGACACCATCAAGGTGAAGGTCGGGACGACGGCGGAGCGCGACTTGGCGCGCGTCCGTGCCGTGCGCGAAGTAATCGGACCGGATCGCAATCTCATGATCGACGCGAACTGCGGTTGGGACGTCGAAACGGCGATCTACTGCATCAACGAATTAGAGGATTGCCGCCTGTGGCTGGTCGAGCAACCGACACCCGACGGCGACTACGCCGCGCTCGCGCGCGTGCGACGAGAGACGCGACCGCCGGTCATGGCCGATGACATTTGTTTTGACATGGCCCACGCGCGGGAGCTGATTCGCAACGACTGCTGCGACGTGATCAGTCTGTACCCGGGCAAGAACGGCGGCATCCGCAAGGCGAAGGCCATCGCCGAGTTCGCGGCGGCTCATGGCGTGGCGTGTTCGATCGGATCGAATCTCGAATACGATGTGGCGACGGCCGCGATGTGCCATCTGATCGTCGCCACGCAGAACATCCAGATCGAGAAGTATCCGGGCGATGTCCTGGGCCCCGCCTATCACGTCGCGAGCGTGGTGAAACAACCGATCGCCATCGAGGGACCGGTCACGACCATCACCGACGCGCCCGGCCTGGGCGTGGAAGTCGACTGGCCAAGTCTCGTCAGTTAAGGATCGCGTCTTGGACATTGGCCATATCCGAGAGCAATTGAACGAGGTCACGTTCGAGAACGGACAGCGGCAAACCCACATTGGCTACGTTTCAGAATTGTTCGGCGACATGGCTCCCGACGAGATCCCCGCCGCACTCGAACAACTCGCGCAGCAACTCCGTCGGCACGATCTCGCGCTCGTGCGGTCAACCGAGGATCCCGATGAGCTGCTGGTCGTTCAGAAGCTGAAGTACGCTGAAGTCAATCTCGCCTGGATGGCCCAGGCCATACAATGGGTTTCGAAGATCACGACGGTGGCCTTGGAGATGGTCGTTCCGGCAGTGGCCGGGACGTGGCTGGATCGGCACTTCGGCACGCAGTTCCTCGGCTTGCTCGGACTGATCCTCGGCGTGTCGCTAGGCCTGTGGCATCTGCTACGACTCACTCAGCATTAGCAATCTCTACTTACTTCAAGGAGTTCCACTCATGCCGATGCATGTGACCGCCGCTCACGCGCTCCCGACCTTGTTCGACTTGACGGGACGAGTCGCGCTGATCACGGGCGCGTCGGGTTATCTCGGTTCGGCGATGGCGCAGGCCTTGGCCGAGGCGGGCGCGACCGTGGTCTGTGGCAGTCGTGATGCGCAGCGAGCCGAATCGGCGGCGGAATCGCTAGTTCGCGGTGCCGAGCAAGAGCACTTCGGCGTCGTCCTCGACCAACTGGATGAGCGGTCGATGAATGCCGCTTTCGACGAAATCGTGCAGCGTGCGGGTCGCGTTGACATCTTGGTGAACAACGGCCAGCAAGGGCCACCGAACGACTGGACCGATGTGACGCCCGAGCAATTTCAGGCTCAGCTCGCCAATGCGGCGTCTTACTTCCATCTCGCGCGACTCATTCGCAATCATGCGGTCGAACGCCCAGCCGCCGCCAGCATCATCATGATTGGCTCGATGTATGGTCTCGTCGGTTCGTACCCCGATGCGTACGCCGGGGTTTGTTCGGCGAGCCCCGTGGCCTATCATGCCTTGAAGGGCGGGATCATTCACATGACGCGGCATCTGTCGGTGTATTGGGGCCAGGATCGCGTGCGTGTGAACTGCCTGTCCCCTGGAGCGTTTCCCAATCCCGATAAAGTTCCCGTAGGACTCGTTGATCGTCTCACTGCCAAATGCCCGCTTGGTAGGATGGGATTGCCACACGAACTGAAAGGTGCCTTGGTCTTCCTCGCCAGCGATGCCAGTAGCTACATGACGGGCCAGAATCTCGTCATCGATGGTGGCTGGACGGCATGGTAGACAGCACGGTTGAGCAGACGGAACGCCCCATGAGCCCATCACAACCTTCGACTGCACAGCGGATCGCCGTGATTGGTGGCGGCATCTCGGGACTGGCGGCTGCACATCGCTTACTGGAACTTGCGCCAACCTCCTGTGTGACTTTGTTCGAGTCCAGCGAACGCGTCGGAGGCATCTTACAGACGGTCCATTCGGCGGGCTTTCTCGTGGAACGCAGCGCCGACATGTTCACGACGAAGGAGCCCTGGGCGCTTGATCTCAGCCATCGATTTGGTCTGGAAGAACAGTTGATTCCGACAACGCTTGCCCATCGTCGCGCCTTCGTTGTCCATCGTGGTCGCTTGGTTCCCGTGCCCGAAGGCTTCACGCTGATGAGCCCGACGCGCATCGGGCCGATACTGCGAACGCCATTGCTAAGCTGGCGCGGAAAAATGCGGCTCGGTTGGGAACGGTTTGTCCCACCGCGTCGCGAGGCGGCCGACGAAAGCCTGTATGCGTTCGCCACACGCCGTCTGGGTCGCGAAGCTTACGAGCGGCTGGTGCAGCCGTTGATCGGCGGCATCTACACGGCCGATCCCACGAAGTTGAGCATGCAAGCAGCCATGCCCGAGTTTGTCGAGATGGAACGCGAGTACGGTAGTTTGACGCGCGGCGTGCTGCACAAGTCGGATCGCGATCAGCGTGCGGGAACCGGAGCACGCTATGGCATGTTCCTGGCCTTGCGCGATGGCCTGAGCACGCTGGTTGATGCCCTGGCCTCGCGGTTGCCCGCCGATTGCGTACAACTCAACTCGCCCGTATCAAGGATTCGCCGCGTCGCCGACCGTTGGGAACTTACGGTGGCGGATGCGACCAAGTGTCAGTCGTTCGATGCCCTTATCATCGCCACACCGGTACATCATGCCGCGCGATTGCTATCCGAGGTGGATCGCGAGTTGTCGACGACCTTGGCGGGCATTTCCTGCGCCAGCGCCGCGATTCCCGTGCTCGGATACCGTCGCGATCAGATCGCGCATCCGTTGGATGGATTTGGGTTGGTCGTTCCCTTCGTCGAGCAACGTCGCATCTTGTCGGTGAGTTTTGCCAGCGTCAAGTTTCCCGGCCGTGCGCCCGATGACCAAGTGTTGTTACGCGTGTTCATCGGTGGTGCCTGCCAGCAGGAACTCGTTGACTTACCGGACGAGGCACTGTTCGACATCGCGCAACATGAGCTGAGTGAACTATTGGGTGTGCGCGGCGAGCCGCAGTTGCGCGAATTAGTTCGGTGGCGGCAAGCGATGCCCCAGTATCACTTGGGGCATCTCGATCGCGTCGCCAAAATTGAAGAGCTCGCTCAACAGCTTCCGCATTTCGGATTGGCGGGCAACGCCTACCGCGGCGTCGGCATTCCCTTTTGCATTCGCAGTGGCGAACTCGCGGCAGAACGCGTGTTGGTCCGCAGCGAGATGTTCGTTGGTGGCCACTGACGAAGGAAATCACAGCGAGCGCCACGCCCGCGCACATGATTCCGCAGTAGGCAATGTTCCACATCGATCCGTTCTCCTCGCCGAACGGTGCCGATCAGCCAGCGGCGACGAAAAATTGTCCATTGCATACCCGCCTGATTTTTCCGCTCCCGTGGATCGGATGGTTTTCCGCCGCTAGGTCAAATGGACGTGCTTGGCGGACAGTACGGATTGTCCGAAGCTGGAACTGCGACTTTGCCTGCAACGTCCACGTCGGTGCCAACCACCTTGCGAACGCGTCGGGATAAAATCAATTTGCGTAGGATCGAAAGTAGAGCGGCGATGGCAGTGAGGAGCAGAAAGGCTTGAAATCCGTAGATTAACGGCCCGAGTGTCATGTTCGCGCCATCCACAGTTAAAGCATGATACCCATCTTCCGTCATCTGCGCCGGGTGAAATTCCGCCCATTCTCTACGAAGCCGCCATTTCTCCTGTATTTCTTGCGACGAAAACTCGGTCGCCATTACGGAGCAACCTGCGATCACCACTAGCTTTCCGATTTGGCGTAGCCAGCGATTCTTGATTAGGCCCAGCGCGATAAGGACGCCTGCCCCGCACCAAAATGTCGTGGGATACATCCAGGACAGTGAATTGGTACGTGAGGAATCCCAGATCTGCGCAAAGGGTTCCATTGCGAGACGCACCAATTATTTCTACAGACTTTGTCGGCGAACTATTAAATAGCCTGCCAAATGGCGGGATAACACGGCAACGGCCAGTTTATCCCGCTCGTGGACGATGTAAATCCCTCGACTGGAGCGCGAACGGGGATGGAGCGCGAACGGGGACAGCCAGCTTTCTAAACGCGCGAACGGTACGCGAACGGGGACCGCGAACGGGGACAGCCAGCTTTCTTGAGGAACAATTCTTGACAACCGCCAAGCTGTAGGGCGGGAACG
>JBGTHH010000541.1:0-7448 GCA_041746275.1 Pirellulaceae bacterium
CGCAGCCACTCGTCCTCGAACAACGGGAACTTTTGGATATCGTCAAAGTTCTTGACGTCGGTGAGCGGATCGAAGTTCAGTTCCGACTTCTTTTGCAGCCAAAACGGGCAGCCCGTCGACTCATGGAAGTGCCACTGCACGACTTCATAGGCGTGGGCGTCCAGCTTGTCCTTGGCTGCCTTTTGTAAGGCCGCGACATCGGCGGCCGAAGTTTCCGCGATACTCATGCTGCATTCCTCGGAATAGACGGTCAGGTATGCTAGTTCTGTAGGAGCGTTGTCTGGAAAGACAATCGGGCGGGGTCACTCTTGATGAAAATACCCGTTTCGGCACGCGAACACAACCAGCTAGATCCACCTTGAGCGGGTGGGGTGCCCGAATGCCCAACCAAGTCGATTGCAATAGGCGACAGAGTTCCGTTGGACATTTCCCATAGTCGCAACGATCAAGCGAAGTCGGTACCAACGCGGCGATGATTACCCTATGATGCCGGTAAGCGAAAACGCAAAGGTGTCTCAGCTCCCCGACGGCCACTTCCATCGCGAGACGATTCCTTCATGAGTGTTTTCGCGCCAGTTGCTTTGCGATATGAAAGCAAAACGTGGGTAAAGATAAGCTGCCTGCCGACGCCGCGATTCCTGACGCGCTGATCGCTACCGCCTGTGCGCGGCTGGTGGCCGACAAGATTGTGCGCCGTAGCTTGCCAGGCCAAGGTCGCCTGCACATCGACCGACAATTGCCGTTTCTGTGCATCTTCCGCCATCCGGCTGACAAGTTGGATCTCAGCACCGCGCGGTTGGTCAGGGGCGAGGCCGCGTATCTGGTGGCCTCCGGATCCGAGCAACAACACGCTTCGCTCTCGAAGCTCGTGCGGAACATTGTCCAGATCCTGTCGGCCCAGTTTGGTGCGTTCCTGATCGTCGAGTTGTGGGCTGGCCCGGATGGAGGACAAGCCAACAATCCGGCCGTCCCCACGGTCTCGCCTTGCTTTGAAATCGTGGCGAATCGCTCCCGCGCGGTGGCGCGAACCGTCGAAGTCCTGGCTCAACGTCTGGCGCAGATCAAGGTCTTGAAACAAGGAGTCGCGGTCGAAGTCACTCGGGTCCAGCAACCGCATCCCCCAGAGATGTCGCCCCTTTTAAACGCCGAAGAGGCGCGCTTGCTGCACTGCTCGACCATCGGACTAATTGTGCCGCCGGTCTACCGCGACTTGGAGAAGGGAGTCGAATTCCCCGTGGTACATCGCTCGCTCGCCCGCGGCATCGAGCAGGCCCTGAAGCCCACGCTGTATCAGTTCGTACGAGCACAGACTACGCATCGACCGCCTCATTACCACGAACTTGGTCGTCGAGCTTTTACGCAAGCGGTTTGGGAAGTCGACCGCCAATTGAGTGAAGTCAGTAACGCGTTTGACTTCCTGTTGCAGGTCAGCCCCATCGACTCGCGAGAAGCTTGGAATGAGTTTCAACGGGCCGATTTCTCGTGCGCACCGACGTTTCATTACCGCCCCCTGCCTTTCGATCCCGATCAGCTCAAACGCAAACTCTACGAAGTGCCGATCAACCGTGTGGAAGACCCGGCGTTGCAACTGCTGTTTCGCGACAAACAGTATGAATTGGATCGCAAGATCACGATGCTACGGGAACGCGAGACACCCCAGTTTTATTACGGCAGCCTGCAACTCTACGGCCGCGTGGATCAGAACCTGTGGCAGTTGGCGACCGAGATCCTAGCGCGAGTGCCGGCGCGCCGCGGCAACGACTTACCAATCGACGAATACGACGCCCGGGAAATCGCCGCCCGCGCTGACGCGGAGATCGACTACTATCGCCAACTCGCTCCCGATTTTTCCGCTAAAGTTCAGATCACCGACAAAGTGACGGGGGTGATGGTTTCGCGAGGCATACTGCTGCTCAACCCCCGGACGATTGTCTCGCCGAGCCGCTTGGAGGGACTGCTGCAGCACGAGGTCGGTACCCATCTGCTGACCTATTTCAATGGCAAGGCCCAACCGCTACGACAAATGTTCTCGGGGCTGGCGGGTTACGACGAATTGCAAGAGGGGCTCGCCGTGCTGGCGGAGTATCTCGTGGGCAGCCTGAACCACTCGCGGCTGCGCCAACTGGCGTCGCGCGTCGTCGCGGCCCGCCTGCTATCGGACGGCGCGACGTTCGTCGAGACATTTCAGGCGTTGCACGACACCCACGGCTTCTCCCAAGAGGGGTCCTATGTGACGACGATGCGGATTTACCGGGGTGGTGGCTTGATGAAAGATGCCGTGTACCTGCGCGGTTTTCGCGACATTCTGACGTATGTTGCCCAAGGGGGATCTCTCGATCCGTTATTTCTCGGTAAATTCGCCGCACGACACATTCCGCTCGTCGAGGAGTTGCGATATCGTCAAATGCTT
The DNA here is from genome assembly GCA_041746275.1 of Pirellulaceae bacterium. GTDB lineage: Bacteria > Planctomycetota > Planctomycetia > Pirellulales > Pirellulaceae. Next base: position 2,411 of record JBGTHH010000541.1, read on the forward strand.
GTCGCGCCGCCGTTGCATCCGCGTTATATGTCGGACCCAGAGGCCTTGCGACGGCTCGATGGCTTGCGAACCCACAAGCCTTCGGTCTTGGAACTGATCTCAAGCTCGCTGGAATCCAGCGAAGATGAAACCATACCTTGAGGCAGTCGAGACCGGATGTCGAACGGGTCGCGGAAACCAGGGAATTCATGCAACGTAGGCATTGACCATCTAACAACTTCACTAGCATCACGCGATAACACCCTTTTCAACCTCGGCTCGGAATCCCGCGAGACAACCACTTCGTCCGGCTTCCAGGAACTCACTTTTATGCGCATCGGATTTGTCGTCAACGACGTTAAGACAGAAGAACCCGGCTTCACCACCACCCGCTTGGCGACCGAGGCCGTGAATTTGGGGCATACACCCTGGGTCATCGGCGTAGGCGACTTGGCCTACGATCCCGACGAACACATCCGCGCGCGGGCCTTCTCGGTGCGCAAGAAGAAGTACAAATCCGCCGATCTGTTCCTGGAAGACCTGCACGGCAAGAACGCGATTCGCGAGCGGATCACGGTCGACGATCTGGATATCTTGATGCTGCGGAATGTGCCGTCGGACGACGTCATCAAACGGCCCTGGGCCGCCACGATTGCTTCCGAGTTCGGTCGGGTCGCGATGCGGCACGGTGTGATCGTCGTCAACGATCCCAATGGCTTGGCCAAAGCCTCGAGCAAGATGTACTTCCAGTTGTTTCCCGAGGAAGTTCGACCGCGCACGATCATCACGCGCGACCATAACGAGATCAAGAATTTCGCCAAGGAAGAAGGGGGCAATATCGTCTTGAAGCCCCTGCAAGGCTCCGGCGGCTCGAGCGTCTTCCTGGTCCGGCCCGATGATGTCCCGAACATCAATCAGATGATCGACGCGGTTTCACGCGATGGCTTTGTCATCGCTCAACGCTACCTGCCCGCCGCGGCGGAGGGCGACATGCGATTGTTTGTCATGAACGGCCGGCCGTTACGCGTGAAAGGCAAATACGCCGCGTTCCGCCGCGTCCGCAGTGGCGGCGACATGCGCAGCAACATTCACGCGGGAGGCAAGCTGGCGGAAGCCGAGGTTAACGACGTGGCGTTGCGGATCGCCGAGATCGTTCGTCCCAAGCTGGTGCAGGACGGCATGTTCCTGGTCGGGCTCGATGTGGTCGGCGACAAACTGATGGAGATCAATGTGTTCAGTCCCGGTGGTCTGGGCAGCGCTCAGAAGTTCACGAAGATCAACTTCAGCCGCACGGTGATCGAGGCGTTGGAGCGCAAGACCGAATACATGAAGTTCTACGGCCGTAACTTCGACAATGTCGACATGTGTACGCTGTAAAGGACATCAAGCTCCCGACCGAGGATCGACCGCTGGCTAGTGCTCCCCACGTTCCCATCTCGCCGGAATTGATCGCCGATGTGTGTGCGCGTCTGGCCGAGAACAAACCGGTTCGCCAGACGCTGCCCGGTGGTGGGCAATTAAACATCGAGCGACTGCTCCCCTTCCTGTGTGTCTATCGCCGCAATCCGCTACGTCCCGATCCGGGCACGCATTTGTTCGTGAACGCCGAGGCGGCGTTTCTCAACGCGTTGGGCGATGCGCCGGAACGCAAGGGATTGGCGTTGCTCGTCAAACGCATCGCGGAGACGGCGGCCGCGCGCCTGGGTGCCTTCCTGCTGTTGGAGATTTGGTCGAGCGACGACGACCAAGTCCCCCGGGCGGTCGACGAAATCACGCGCGAGACGCTGCTGCCGCCACCGGCCTTTCGCATCCTCACGCGTCAACCCCATCGGCCCGAAGGCACCGTCGCCACGCTGGAGTTCGCCCTCCAACGTATGCGCGTCAATCGGCAGTCGGCTGTCGTCGACATTGACTTACACGCCCGCAACCATGCTCCCGGCATGACGCAATTGATCTCGGCCGCCGATGCGCAGCGAATCAATTGCCACATCGTGGGTCTCGAAGTTCGACCGATCTATCGTGATCACGAAACACGCGCCCTCTATCCCCAGACATTACGTACGATGCGGCGTGGCATCCACCGCGCGCTGACGAAGGCCTTCTTTCGTTACGCTTTGAATCGCACGAATGTCCGGCCCCAGCATTTTTATTCCTTGGGGCGCAAGTCACTCCCTCAACGCGTCTGGAGCGTGGATCGGCAACTGGCGGAGGTTAGCGGGCAATTCAAATTCCTGCTGCAAGTCACGCCGATCAACAGTGAGCGGGCTTGGCACGAATTCCAGGCCGCACGCTTCCAACGGCCTCCCGTCTTTGAGTATCGCCCGCTGGGGACGGACCCGCTTTTGTTGAAGCGACGACTGCTCAACATCCCCACCGAGCAGGTCGAGGATCCGATCTTCGCCAACGTCTTTCAACAAACGCAAGACGAGCTCGACCGGCAGATCACCATGTTGGCCGACGTCGGCTCGCGACGGTTCCTGCCTGGCAGTTTGCAAGTCTTCGGCGGTGTCGAGAGTTCCTTGTTGGATCTGGCTTGCCAATTACTCGCCCAAGTGCCGCGCGCTAGTGAGGAGTCGGGCCAGCAAGTGACCGCCGTCACGTTCGCGCGGCGAGCCACCGAGGAAATCGCGTGGTATCGCCAACAAGCGGCCAACTTCATGGCCCAGGCGGTTATCCGCGAAGACATGTACTCCGGGCTGCTGTCGACGGGCGGCAATCTGCTGATCGGTCGCGAGACGAAGTTGGCCGAGCGTCGCGTCGAGGCCCTGCTCCAACACGAGATCGGCACGCATCTGGTTACTTACTACAACGGTCAGATGCAGCCGATGCGTCTGCTGAAGGTGGGCTTGGCGGGTTATGACGGTTTGCAAGAAGGATTGGCCGTGCTGTCGGAGTACTTGGTGGGTGGGTTGAGCCCCGGTCGATTGCGCACGTTGGCCGCCCGCGTCGTCGCCACCGATCAACTGATCCGCGGCGCGTCGTTTGTCGAGACCTTTCGGTTGCTTACCGAGACGCACGCCTTCGAGCCGCGCACGGCCTATACGATCACGGCCCGAGTCTATCGCGGCGGAGGCCTGACCAAGGACGCCATCTATTTACGTGGGCTGGTCGAGATTCTGGATTTCGTCCGACGCAATGGCGACTTGAAGTTGCTGTTGGTGGGCAAGATCGCCGCGGATCATATTCCGATCGTGCGCGAGTTACTTCAGCGAGGCGTCCTCCGCCCCCCGCCGCTCCATCCCCGCTATCTCGACGACCCCCGCGCCCGCGCCGCCCTCGCCCGAGTCCAACAATCCACCAGCCTGCTCGACTTGCTGGCCTACTGACTCCCAAGGATAGTCCCGAAATTGATTCCCGATTTAGCGGAACGGCGCAAGCCGTCCGGTCTCGCCAAACCGGTGGGCTTGCGCCCAACCGCTACTTTCGAATTGAAGTAGTCCGAACAGAATGAACCACCCTGGCTGAGCTTTACCGGCCGCTGGTTATTCACTGCGTGCCTTGAGCTAAAATGGTTGCGGAGGGGTCAACTTATGAAATCGATATCCGTCGCTGAACTTCACGAACGTACAGACGAGTGGGTCCGACAAGTGGCTCATTTTGGTGAGATCGTGATCGTGGACGGTGACCAAGCCGTGGCCAGAATGCAAGCCGTCACATCGGTGCCGGTACAAGGTCTGTTCCGAGATCGCCGCCTCTTGCCAGAGTTTGTTGCGTTGGCAGCGAAGACCGCGGCGGGAACTGATGTTACCGAACTTATCTCGGACGACCGCGAGCCGTCGAGCCTGTGATCTACTTTGACACGAGTTGCCTTGCGAGGTGCTACCTGTTCGACCCTGGCTGGCAATCGGTACGGCAGCTAGCCGGGACCGACCGAGTGGCATGCGCCGAACACGGTCAAGTGGGAATTCCTGGCCGCCGCGCATCGCAAACTGCGGGAAGGAAGCCTTTCGCCCACTGACCAACAAGCGATTCTGTTCCAGTACCGCAGCTACTCGAATTTAGGTTAGTCGAGAACGCCGCATCGGCTCGCAATCGCTTGGCAATTTCAGATCGCCACAGAGAGCACTCTCCCTTTAGCACGCTCCGATTAAAACAAGCCGGGCCAACCGTCCTAATCGAGTTCGGCATTGTCCAAAAGTTCTTCGCGTAGTTCCAACCGTCTTGGCTCGTTCATGTTGAGCACCGCGACCGTCGCCCGACCAGTCGGTGTCAGCCCGATGATCTCGGTGCCCTGGTAAGCAAAATGGTCGTGCCAACTCTGGGTCCTTGGGTTGAACAATTCAACTACTTGGCCGGTCGTGTTGTCGATTCGGCTGAGATTTGAACTTTTGCTCAAATTGCACCGAACGCACGTCCAAGCGAGATTATCCAGATAGTCTCCGCCGCCATGTTTGATAGCGATGACATGCTCGATCTGGTGACGCCAAAGCGGAGCGTGCTCTTGCCGCAGCCGACAATACTCGCAACGATCTTCCGCTCGCTGTCGGACAAATTGACGAGTCTTTTGATCCATCAGCCTGCCGGCGAATTCAGCAGTTTGCGTGCCACGGCCTGCATCGTCGCGACGACATCACCGGCGTCAATGTAGGCTCGGTACTCGCGTTGCTCGTCGGCCGTCAATTCGCCCTCGTTGGCCTTGCGCGCCAAATCCTCAACGCGTTGCTGCAACTGCTCGTCCGCCTCTGCTCGAGCAATCTGCTGCGCCGCCTCAGGCGGAAGCGAGCGTAGGATCGGCTCCAACACACGGTAAAAAATGGTGGCTGTATCCATGCTGACATTCTAACACAGCATCGCGTTAAAAAGACAAGTGAACTTGGCCTGACGTGAGAATCTTGAGTGCCAGAAACGGGAACCGGTCCAGTCTAAGTTAGGGATTGTCATTGTTGGACACTGGACCTGCCCCCGTTTCTGCTCCGATCAGCACTAAGAACCCGACCGCTTCCCCCATCCACGGCAAGACCTGGAACCATCCCGTCATCTTTCGATCTGAATTAGCCACGTCCTTTTAATTCGCTCACCGGAAATCTGCATGGCTAGCTCCTGTCGAAGAAATGAACCG
>JBGTHH010000542.1:0-4091 GCA_041746275.1 Pirellulaceae bacterium
GTGTGCTCTTCCGATCTTCTGGAGCCTTCCCTACTTTTACTCGGACGCAACGATCAGGCGATCAGGCCCGGAAGTCCACTTTGAAACCTGTCGCCCTGGAGGTAGCGTGGGCCACCGTGTGCAGTACACGATCGGCGAAGACCTCGGCCCTTCCGAGCCTGGGTCGTTGCAGCACTTCGTGCTCGAACGCTACCTGCTCTTCGTACAACGCCACGGTCAGATTTACTCGGGGCACGTTCATCACTCCCCCTATCCGGCCAGGGCCGCAACCGTCATCGATACCAAGGACGGTCTGTTCTCCGCCGATGGATTGCCCGCTGCGTCTCAGCTTCCGGTGCTGGCCCATTACTCGCCGGGCGTCGATGTCGAGATTTTCTCGCTGGCTCGCTGCTAAATTGATCGACCGCATTCAGGGCGTCGCATAATCAGGCAACTGCCTATTCTGTGTGCAATCGCTATAATCCGCTCGTTGACAGTGCGCCGTAAGCCATTTAGCATTAAGAGGTTGATAGCGATTCTGAAGTAGTCCATTAAAGCGATCACGCGAGTCAGCCGGTGAGCAGTCCGTCCAGATCAGGTGTATTCGGTGCGGGGCCGAGCCGCCTCGTCGAGCAATTCACGGAAAGCATCAGCTTTGACCACCGCTTGTACTCCCAGGACGTGGCGGGTTCGATCGCCCACAGCCAGATGCTGGCTGCTCGAAACATCATCCTGCCCGAGGAGCAACAACAGATCGAACAAACGCTGCTCGAAATTCGAGCAGAGATTGAAGCAGGTGACTTCGAGCTACGCACCGAGCTCGAAGACATCCACATGCACATCGAGCAGGCGCTGATCGATCGGTTGGGAGATGTCGGTCGGAAACTGCATTCGGGCCGTAGCCGCAACGATCAGGTCGCCACCGATTTTCGCTTGTGGGTCCGCGACGCGATCGACGACCTGGATGGCAAACTCGTCGAGCTTCAACGGGCCTTTGTGAGCCGCTGTGACCGCGATTTGGACGTGATTCTGCCCGGCTACACCCACATGCAGCGGGCGCAACCGATTCTGGCTCCGCATTATTGGTTGGCTTATTGCGAGAAATTCGAGCGGGACCGTCAGCGTTTGCGTGATTGTCGCCACCGCGTCAACATTTCGACACTGGGGACCGCCGCATTGGCGGGCACATCGCTCCCGATCGATCGCGACGATGTCGCACAGCGGTTGGGTTTTGAAGGGGTTTCCGCCAACAGCTTGGACTCGTCGAGCGATCGTGATTTCGTCCTGGAAACGGCTTTTGTGCTAGCGATGATCGCGGAGCACCTCAGCACGCTCGCTGAGGAATGGGTGCTCTGGTCGACGGTGGAGTTCAACTTCATCAAGCTACCGCAGGAGTTCTGCACCGGGTCGTCGATCATGCCCCAGAAGATCAATCCTGACGTCATGGAGCTGATTCGGGGCAAGACCGCCCGCGTTGTGGGAAATCTGCAAGCCTTACTCGTCCTGATCAAGGGCCTGCCGCTGGCTTACAACCGCGATCTGCAAGAGGATAAACCGCAACTGTTCGATTCCGTGGATACTGTCGGAGCGTGCTTGGCCATCGCCGCTCCGTTGGTTCGTGGAGCCGAATTGAATCGAGATGTGATCGCGGCCGGTCTGGAGCGAGGTTATCTCGATGCCACCACCTTCATGGAGTATCTGATTCGCCGAGGCATTCCCCAACGCACGGCTCATCACCTGGTCGGGCAATTGGTGCGAACTGCCATTGAGAAGCGAGTCTCGCTCGCCGAGTTGCCGTTGGCGGATTATCAGGCGGCACACCCCGAGCTCGATGCCACCGTCTATGGCGTGCTGGGAGCGGACAAGGCCATCAACGCCTTTGTCAGCTATGGCTCGACGGCGTCCGCCGAGGTGGCCAAGCAGGTTGCTCACTGGAAAACGAAACTGACAACGACGGAGTGAGTTCTATCAAGGATGTATCGAAACGATTACCGAGAGTTACATCATGTTGAGACCCTTCAACTCCAATCTATTGGCCGTGTTGCTTGGCGCGAGCTTTTTGGTGATTTGCGCCAATGCTCAGGATCCATTTGGGGTCGCCAGCGACCCTTTTGGCGGCTTGAGTGAGCCAGCGCCGGCCGCAGCCGATCCGACCTCTGCGACGGCGGCGACGCCCGCGGCGGCGAGTGATACGGAAAGTGACCCGCTGATTCTCGCGATCCGTCGTACCAATCCGACCACCGCCGCCGAGTTGGGCGTCGCGATTCGCAATGTTATGAACTTAGGACGGCCCGACGAGGCCCAGCGGTATATTGCCAAGCTGCTCGCCGGCGGCCCCGATCCGGACACGCTGGTCTCGCTGCATCGTCAACTCGGATCGGCGCTGTTCATGCGGATTGCTCGCGATCCCGATTATGCACCGGAAGGACCGACGCTGAGCAAGTTGGCACTGGATGCGGCGTACGAGTCCGCGCGCGACCCGGCACGCCTGGCCGAGTTGATCGTCAAGCTCAGGGACAAGGAGGCGGCGGTACGGTATGCGGCCTTGGTTGATTTGCGTTCGGGTGGGACAGCCGCGATCGTGGCCTTGATTGGCGTCCTGGCGGACGATGGTCGTCGGGCGGAGCATGCGGTGGTGCGATCCGCCTTGGTCGAATTGCGGGAGTTGTCCGTGGAGCCGCTGATCGGCGCACTGCAAACCAAGGACGAAGCGTTGCTGGCCCAGGTAATCGTGGTGCTCAGCCGGTTGGGCGCGGTGCAAGTCACGCCGCATTTACTTCGTCCGTATTTTGTCAATCCACCCGAGAGCGAGATTCGCCGCGCGGCGGAATACGGTTTGGTGAAACTGCTGGGAGAGGTTCCCTCGCGGATCGATGCCGAGTTTTTTCTCGCTCGCCGTGCCCAAGAGTATTTGAACGGCAAGCGTCCCGGGCGATTGGACGAGGAGGACATGCTGACACTGTGGGACTGGGACGCGGCGCAAAACGTTCCCGTCGAGCGGCGGTATCCCGGTGACACGACGGCCATGATGATGGCCGTTCGTTTGGCGAGCGATCTGTACGCCATCGAGCCGCAGCAGGTCGACCATCGGCGGCTTTATCTCACGACCCTGCTCGAATCCGCCAAGCGACAGAATGGACTTGATCAACCGCTCGCGACGGGTGAGGGGACTGCTCATACCGCAGCGGCGGCAATGGGTGTGGAGGCGATTGCCGACCTGCTCGATCACACTTTGCATAACAATCACCTAGCCGCGACGATCGGTGCCATCGAAGTCTTGGGTGATCTCGGTACGGTTGAGCTATTGAATAGTCCCGCAGGCCGCCCCAGTCCGCTGGCCATGGGACTTCAACATCCAGATCGTCGAGTACGATTTGCCAGCCTGCAAACGATCATGAAGTTGGACCCCCGCGAACCCTTCGCCGGTTCCAGCTACTTGCCGGAAGCGTTGGGTTACTTTGCCAGCACCATCGGTACACGTCGTGCCTTAGTGATCCATCCTCGTACCGATCAAGCTCAAACGTTGGTGGGGCTGTTGAATGAGTTGGGATTCCAAGCCGACACGGCGCAATTGGGACGGCAGGCTTTGCAGTTGGCAGTACGCGTGCCGGACTATGAGTTGGTCTTGGTCAGTGATGCCGTCGACGGGCCGGCGGTCAGTGAACTGATCCAGCATTTGCGACGCGACGCACGGACGGCGAAGCTTCCCATCGGCCTCATGGCGCGACAGGACAGCTTTGAATCGATGGAGCGGCTGACCGAGTTCGATGCCTTGGCCGAAACGTTTCCACGCCCTCACAATTCCACGGGCGTCGCCTTGGCGGTTCGCCGGCTTTTGCTTCGCGCGGGGAACGATTTAGTCACGCACGAAGAACGGTTGACGCAGGCGGTGGCTTCGATGGGCCATTTCATGAAGCTCGCGGAGAAGTCCCAGAACTATCCCTTCTACGATCTCCTGCGGCAGGAACCCGCGCTGGAAGCGGCATTGAATGTCGCGCCGCTCGCCGAACAGGCCGCCCAGACCTTGGGGTATCTCGGCTCGCCAGCGGCGCAACGCGCCTTGGTCACCTTGGCCAGCCAAAACGCGCGGCGGTTGAGCGAGCGACAGGCGG
>JBGTHH010000543.1:0-2898 GCA_041746275.1 Pirellulaceae bacterium
GGTTGAGAGCCTCACCATTGCTGACGTCTATAAACGCGACTACAGAGCCCAGCTCAATGAACGGTATAGCGAACTCACCGATCGACTGTTGGAGTCACTCGAACCATGAAATCGATCTTGCTGGGTCATGAAAAAGATTCGAGACGCGAGGTGCGGATTCCGAGGAGCGCCTTCTCGACGCATTTTCATCTCATTGGGGGTACCGGAAAAGGAAAGACGACGGCCATCCACACGCTGCTTCGACCGCTCCTTCGCGATCCGGGTGAGCGATCATGTGTGATCGTCATCGACCGCCTCGGTAATCTCTCTGAAGAATTGCTGCTCTGGATGGCATCGAAGGAGTTCTGCCCCGACGACGTGCGCGACCGACTCGTCTTTATTCAGCCATCGCGTGAAGACGTTGTGCTCCCGATGAATCCGCTCACGTACGACACACCGGCGCATGGCTATTTCAAAGTTGAACGCGCGACCGAGATTGTGTTGAGGGCATGGGAAAGCGTAAACATCGAAGCGATGCCGCGGCTTGCACGCTGGACGTTCAACGCGTTTTGGGCAGCCGCCCAGCTCGGACTTACGATCGCCGATTGCTCCCATCTGCTGATGCCGGGAAGCCAATACCACCAAGCACTCCTGGGCGTCCTTCCGGCGGGTTTACAAGCCGAGTGGCGGGAGATTTCTAATCCGCGATCCTCCCAGGAAGCGACGCGCATTCTTGATTCGTCGCGTAACCGGCTCAAGCCCTACTTTGAAAGTGACATTCTTCGCCGCATGTTCGGTACGACGAAGCATCGTTTCAATGCCGAGCAGTTCATGCGCGAAGGAAAGATCGTCGTCGTCGACCTTTCGCCGCGTAACCGGCTTGCCTCACAACTTGGAAACACGATCGGAGCCCTCATCCTCAATGAAGTCATCGCGACCGCTCGGAATCTGCCGCGCGGAGTGCGCTACCCAACCTACGTACTCCTCGACGAGTTTCAAAACTTCGTTGGCCCGGACATCGAGTCTGCACTACCGGAGGTCCGGCAATTAGGGTTGAAGTTATTACTTTCACATCAGTCCTTTTCACAACTAATACGCGGAGACTATGACTTAACTTCCATGATCTTTCAGGCCCAGTCGCGGATGGCGTTTGGCATCCAGGGTGAGGACGCCGATTTTCTCGCCAATGAGTTTGCGTCGATCATGTACGAACGCCGCAAGATTAAGGAGGAAGTCTACACCCGCCGACAATTGAGCGCCGGTCACCGCATCATGGAGCTATCAAGTTGGTCTGAAGCAGAAAGCCAAGCCGAAAACTGGACTCGTAGTTTTGGCAAGAACTGGTCGCAACAAACAAGCAGTGCGCAGCCGCCTGGGATTGTGCGCCCGACTGAATCGAAGGCCAGCGGCCTTGGTACCAGCGAGGGAGACGGCGAGGGTGGCAGCGCAGGTCACACAACAACGCGAGGTAGCCACCAGACGCTTGTCCCGCAGCATGAAGACTTTCTGGAACTTGCCAGCCGCACGTATGAAACGTTCGACGAACAGAAGTCCGACTGGGCCAAGAAAATACGGAACCTCGCGACCGGCGAGTGCATCCTCCGGCTCGTCGATGATTCCGCATTGCGGCACGTGAGCGTCAAGAGATCTGTCCCCGGCTATCTCAAGTACGACATGGCAACGATCAAGAAACACTTTCCGGAAGTGATTGCCAATATGGAGCGAATGATCGAAGAGAATTTCGCCAGTGATCTCTTCGTACCGGCCGCCGTGATCGATCGCGAGAGCGAACAGCGTCTTCAGGCCGCGCTTCGACCGCGCATTACGGTTCAGGCGAAGATATCTTCCGCTGGCGAGGCAAGTGAACCATTCGCGTGAATGGCATGATTGATCTCTTCCACAATTCGCGCGACATCGCCATCCCTTCCTTCGGCGATGAGTTCGAGTTGGCGGCGCAGCACGTGCCTCCTTTGAGGGTGGACGCCAACGAGCCGCTTGTACCTCGTCGCGAACAGGTCACGCATCACAGGCACGCGATCTGGAGGCACTTCAGCCCCATAGACTTGCTCGAAGTTTTCGTACTCCGATGCAAAGTCCTCCATTCGATCGAGCTGCGCAAGCCTTCGTCGAGCCAGTCGTTGCTGGTCGCTGTCGAAACGGAGCCCCGTGCGCGGTGTGTTGTAGGCCGCTATGGAATCACTCTGCCAGAAAAACTTGACTCGTGGCAAGCAATTGCTATAAAGAATGCATCGGACCTCAAAACGGTCTGCCTCTGGAGACGGTTCTTCGGACGCAGCTTCACGCTGTGCAGAAGATTCGCCCGGTTGTATCGCTTGCGAATTCGCAAGCCATTCTCACTAGCCGAGTTCTCCACCCTTTCGGAGAGCCTCGGCTTGCTTTTTGATCGCGGGAAGACAACCTGCGGTTTTCTCCCCACGGACCCCACTTTCCCTTCAGCGGAGCGCTCAAGCGCCGGGAACCCGCGAGACCCGTCGTTTCGCGAACTCTCGAAATCGCTGCGGGAACACGGCGTTTCACACAGGCGAGTCAGGTGAGAAATGAATTTGACCGAGCGTGATTTCTGCATTCTCTCGAAGGTTGTCAAATACTATCTTCTGTCGCGGCCGCAAATCCAACGTCTCTGTTTTCCGAGTGACCTAACGGGACGTGTCACCCGCAGGCGTTTGCAGGCGCTCGTATCGAGTGGTCTTCTAAACCGTCATCGCGCGGAGGTTGTCTATCCGAACTCCGCACCAGCGGGCTCCGTCTACTATCCGTCCGCGAAGGGCGTCGAGTTGCTGGCAGAACACACGGGCGACGACGCAATCCTGCTCACGCCGACACAGCAGCCCGTCGCGCATCACGTCGCGCACTGGTTGGCCGTGTCCGATACGCACATTTGCCTGAGCGAGGCGATCA
>JBGTHH010000544.1:0-5362 GCA_041746275.1 Pirellulaceae bacterium
GCTTTGCCGGTCTGGCCGGAGCCATCGTGTTGGGAGCTCGACTTGGAAGATTCACCAAGGATGGTAAATCGATTCCGATGCCCGGTCACAACTTGGCCTTCGCCGCACTCGGCGTGTTCATTCTGTGGGTGGGGTGGTACGGCTTCAATCCCGGCAGCCAATTGACCTACGCAGGCACCTCCAATGCCGAAGCCACGACCTACATCGCGCTGACCACGACACTGGCCGCCGCCGCTGGTGCGAATGTCGCCATGTTCCTCGCTTGGATTCTCTTCAAGAAGCCGGACGTGACGATGGCCTTGAACGGAGTCTTGGCGGGTTTGGTTGGGATCACCGCGAATTGCGATCAGGTGTCCCAGGTGAGTGCCTTGATTATCGGCTCGGTGGCCGGTGTCTTGGTGGTGCTGGGAATTGTCCTGCTCGATAAGCTTCGCATTGACGATCCCGTGGGTGCTTTTCCAGTACATGGCATCTGCGGCGTCTGGGGTGGACTGGCGACCGGCTTGCTCGGCACCAGCATTCCAGAAGGGTTGACACGAGGCGGCTACATCTGGGTGCAATCGCTATCGACTTTGATCTTCTGTGCTTGGTCGTTCTTCACGATGCTCGCGCTGTTCTCGGTGTTGAAAGCGCTGGGCGTGCTGCGAGTCTCGCCGGAAGAGGAACAAGCGGGCTTGGACATCAGCGAGCACGGCATGCACGCCTATCCGGCTCACTTGGTCACCGAGTCCTTTGGCGGCGGTTTGCCATCACACCACTCGCTAACTGGGAGTGGCAAAGCGTAACGACACGTACATGCTTCTTCGGCTCTTGCCTGGGCCAGAAGGAAACCCCAATGGCTCGGTCAAGCGTCCGCCTCGCTTGGCCGGGCCGGGGTTTTTTCTTGAGGCTCACTATCGCCGCGCCGCACATGGCTTGACTCCACATCCAGTCATAGGCTCGTTAACTCGTTCCCAGGCTCCGGCTGGTAACGCACTGCATTGGAGGCTCCGCCTCCCTTCCCTGCAACCAACTCCATCCCCGTCATCCCTTCGGCTCATTCTGCTGCCTAATTGGACAGCGCCACTTCCGGCCTGCATACAAGCTCGAAGCGCAAGCAAGTGAATGACTTGTCGCAAACTCACTCGCTTGCGCTTCGAGCTTGTATTGGCTGCCGTTCGTGAAAAAGTGGCGTTGTTCAACTAATCAAGCGGCACCGTTTATGCGCCCGAGTTACGCGACGCAGGCGGTCCTTCACCTTCTCCACGGCTCGTTCAATCCTTTCCCAGAGGGCGTCGCCCGTATACATGATCTCGATCATGGAATTGGTCCTCGCGTCAAGTTTACCATGGTCACGGATGCTGAAGTGGACCTCAATCGTTGGGCCAGAAACCGGGTTCAATTAGCAATAGCATTTTGATGAGATGGGAGAGCGCCCAGCCAAGCCACCAGTATTGCGACCTCGGCCACGTCCCGAACTCCAATCAACGTGATGTACCGGTCACCGCGTTTCCAACTGGCCGCGAGGGAATCGGCCAATTCAACGAGAAAGCATTTCTGGCCGTCACAGTTGACCGTGATAGAGGGGCGATCCCCAAACCATCTCGGGTCGTCGTCGTTATGCTCATAGACCACGAGCGTGCTGCCGTCGGAACGTTTGCAGATGCATTGCACGCAAGTGCAGCACGGCATTTTCATCACGATGGTCGACACAATTGTGTATCCTGTCGGCACACCATCGGCGACGACTGGCCGGTAGCCGATGCGCTCGATGGCATCTTCCGGAGCAACCGGGTGATGTTCGTACTGGGCGAGCAGGAATTGCTGCGCGGCATCAGGGTCTCGGTGAAATTCCGAAAGGTAGTGTCCAAATTCCGCCGTAAAGTGGTCGTGGTGGCCCGTCGTGATCCGCCCTTTTCCAGCGAACCAACCGAGTCCTGCCACAACGAGAACCATTGCAGCCAACAGGGCAAGTCGGGGTGATGAGAACGGCTGACGAGTTGATGCAGGCAAAGGAAGGCGAGGAGTTGGGTCAACGTCGAGAGCCTGATCAAGCTCCGTTTCAATTCGCTTCCAGATATTCTCGGTGAGCGTGGGGCTATTGAGCGTGCTGGAGATATGCGAAAGGCGTTCGAACCCACGCAACTCCTGTGCGCAATCAGCGCATTGTTCGAGGTGTTCCGACACGCCTGCATGCAGATCATCGGCCAATTCACCGTCGTAGAATGCGGACAGCAAGGTTCTCACTTCAGGGCAATTCATGTCACGATTCCCAACCCAGGTCGGCAAGGTGCTGCTGCAGTTCGCGTCGTGCGCGATTCAGACGCGAACCAACCGTTCCTTCAGGGATCCCCATCGTTTCAGCGATCGCGCGGTAGGAGAGCCTCTCGACCTCGCGGAGTACGAACAACGACCGCAGTTCCGGTTCAAGCCGCGCCAGCGCCTGCTCCAGAACATCCCTGTCATCAGACTGTTCATCCTCACGCTTGTGTTCACTCATGGGCTCATGCGTCAGCGGCTGATGGTTCCTACGCCGTTCCTTTCGCAGATGCTGAAGCGCCTCGTTCATCGCCAGTCGATACAGCCAAGTCTCAAACTTCGAGCGCCCCACAAACTGGTCCACCTTATGAAAGACCTGCAGGAACACCTGTTGAGTCACATCTTGCGCATCCTGCCGACCGACGATGCGCACTATCAGTCGATACACCTGGCATTGAAACGACTCGTAAAGAAGCTGCTGCGCCAGCCGATCACCGGCGCGACAACCCTCAAGCACATCGGCACCGATGCTGGCTGTGTCGAGGGTCTCGCTCGCCGCGATCGATTCTTTAGATGCCATTGCTACGTCGTTTCTTCACGCCGACTCTCATCGAAGTCGACATCGTTGGATTCCATCGTCGAATTCGGACTGCATAGGCATGGCAGAACGGCACCCAGTCGATGCGGGAACCGCCGCCTCATTCCAGCGCAACTCTTTGTTTCTCATTGAGTTGTCGCATCCAGACCGTCACCGGATTTACCGTAGTTTAGCCGTTTGCGCGCCTCGGGGCCAAGACCACGGGTGCATCGTATTAATCTCCGTGACGCCGCTGGCAGTCTCCCTGTCGCGAAAAAAATCCGCGAATCGATTGAAGATTCGCGGCACCCGCCGCATCCAATAGGTTGGCGGCGAGGAGACGGACATCGCAATAGACTATGCCTCCACCGTTGAACTCACTCGCTTTCAGGACAGCACGGCACTTTCAATTACTACTTGTGAAGGAAGCATGACAATGTCACACACAGCAATCAGAACACGACTCACGGTAGCGCTCAGCGCAGTTGTCCTGGTGACGATGACCCACTTCGCCGAAGCCCAGACTCCAACGAACGCAGCCTTGCAGGCCCGCGCCAAGATGCAACAGCGGCACAAGCAAACCGGCTCAGTCGGACGTGGCTACCGGCCGTATTCCGCATGGACGTACCAGAACTCGGCGCGAACGCACGCACAGGCACTGAATGCTTACGGACGGAACAGCCAGCAACTCCCTCCCGAGACCGCCAGGGAGCATCTGACAGAGATTCAACGGAACCTCGCGGCCACAAGGAAGGAAATCACCAAGCTCGGGCCGGAGGCCGCACAAGAAGCGGAAGTCCAGGAACACGTCGTTGCTCTGGAGAAACATCTGGCTGAATGCGAGAAACTCTGCGGCATGATGGAAAAGACAATTGGCGAGGATCGAGTCGAGGCCGCCCAGATGTGCGCCCATTGCTCCGGTCTGGAGGCGAAACTGAAGGAAGCGGAAGCGGAGCACCGCGCATTGCTCAAGAAATTAGGCATCGACCTGCCCGCTGCGGCTGCCGACCATGGCGAACATCATCCTAAGAAGGGCGATGCCGACGGAACCAAGAAGGAATAGTCGAGTCGAACCTCGTCACTCGACCAGGCGATCACAACTACGCCTGGCCAGTGTCGGAAGGTTTTTTAGTTCGCTGTCCGACCACTAGTCTGTGAGGAGTCGCATGAAGAATCCGACCTTGTTCGGCGTTGTCGTGACAGTTGGTTTCATCGGCCTGTCTGGTTGCGGAAGTCCGACGCAGCCGAGTCCGGCTTCATCCAATTCACCAGCTCATACAAATCACGACCACGACCACTCCGGACACGACATGGAGAAGATGAAGGCGGAACTGGCGAAGCTCTCGCCGGAAGATGCAGCGGCGGCTGAAAGGCAGCATGTATGCCCAGTGAGCGGCGAGATGCTAGGCACGATGGGCGCGCCGCTCAAAGTTGCTGTGAATGGCCAACAGGTGTGGATTTGCTGCGATGCTTGCAAGAAGGCATTGTTGGAGAATCCGGACGAACACTTGGCTAAACTGCACCAAGAATAACGGATTTTCTCGTTACCAGGCTCCGCCTGGTAACGCACTGCATTGGAGGCTCTGCCTCCCGTCCCTTCAACCAACTCCAACCCCGTCATCCCTTCGCTGCCGCAGTTCAATCTGCCGCCTAATCAAGCGGCACCGTGTTTGCAACCGAGCATCTTCGAGGATCTCGCCAGGAGTAGCCGCTGAGAATGTTCGCTGCGGCTTCAAAGCTTGGCCTGAGGTGGATACATGGGGAGACGAGGCGGAGCCTCAAATGCAGTGCGTTCCCAGGCAGAGCCTGGGCACGAGGGTAACGATCCCGCATGATGTCATGCGGAGCATGACCTACTTCACTCCAATCTGTTTACCGATTGGTTTGATTGAAGACATGCTGCAACGCTGCCAGGAGATCGAGTCGACGAAAGGTGAGTTGGGTGGCGGGATCGTCCACGGGTACGCCGGTTCGCTGGAAGATGGCCATCATCGCGTCGGGTAGGTTCTCTCCGTCCGTCTGCCATGCATAGCCGCTCATGTCGATTGCTTCACGCAACAACATGGCCGCTCCGCAGGCAATCGCATTCGACGAACTGGTCGCTCGGGCCGGCACCACGAGTGCGACCTTCCCGTGTCGATCCAGATAGACTTCGTCGCGTTCCACCTTCGTTGCTCCGATCGCGAAACAATCGGGCTGACAAGCCGGCCAGGAGATGCCGTTGGTAAAGTTGTGATTTCCCGCCGGAGCGCTGACCCAGACGTTCTGTCGTCTCAACTCGGCAAGCTTTTCATCGATCTCGGTCGCGACCGGTGCGGCATGGGCTTGATCGTCAACGGGAGCCAAGTTGACCGTCGTAATGTGATGCTGTCGATGATTGTCGAGAATCCATTGCAGGGCGGCGGCAAGTGTCTGGCTGTCGGTGATCTGGCAATGGCAACACTCCAAACCGCGAATCACCGCGACTTGGTTATTGTAAGCCACTCCCCGTTTGCCATTGTGGTTGACCGACGAGGGAATGCCGATCGTCGAGCCATGATAGCCGCG
>JBGTHH010000545.1:0-2827 GCA_041746275.1 Pirellulaceae bacterium
GGACGCCCGCAGAACAGAACCTAGCCGACACGCCCTTACGGGAGAATTGCAACAAGTTCTACCTCTGCTGAAATACAAGAGTCGGAAGCCGGCTCAGGTCGGCGGTTCGTCTGGAAGCAGTCTTGACGCTCACGCGTCTTCGGATTGTGAGCCGGGCGGAAACACACCCGGTGGTTCGTCTTGGTCTCCTGAAATCAACTTCTGATCATCGGCCCCAGAAACACACTGCGGTCGTCGCCATCAGTTTATCGACGGCCATCCGCAGCAACCAGCACCACGGGAAACCGGCGCATCTGTGGCTGGGGCAAAACGTCCGCCTACTATCTTCTCGGGACGATCGAAAAGCAAGTTGTGTTGCCGGAGTTAGGGCAACGCACTCTTCTACACGGCTTTTACTCGCACGTCTGTCTCCGAGTTCGTTAGACCTCCGGAAAAATCCGTCCTGTTTTTGTCAATGAGAGAAATCTCAAGCAACTCGAACACCAACCCTGGGAAGCCACTTTCCAACACCATACTCAACTGTTTTGAACGTCAATACTTAGAACACAACGTAATCAGGTAATCCGACGCCGCTACCGATTGAGTCCACCGCCGATAGCGGTATAATCGGGGCTCGACGCCGACGGTGGGCGTGCTTATCACTTCTTGTTTCACGTGTCTTGATGAAGCTTCGAGTCGGTGTCGTCGGAGTTGGCAGTGCTTGGGAAACGCGCCATCGGCTCGCGCTGTTTTCCCTGTCGGATCGCTTCGAGATTCGTGCGGTCTGTTGCGATGTCGCCAAGCGTGCGGAGCAAGTGGCTCGCGAGTTCAATGCCACGGTGGTCGATGGGTATCGGGCGTTGGCTGACCGCCACGATGTCGATGCCATCCTGATGCTGGCACCGGGATGGTACGGTGCGTTGCCGATCTTGGCGGCGTGCGACGCGGGCAAGGCCATTTACTGTGCTGCCGCGCTCGACTTGCCTCCCGATCGGATGCACGAAGTTAAGGCACGGATTGATGAATCGGGGGTGGCCTTCATGGCGGAACTCCCGCGGCGTCATGCCCCCGCCACGCTCCGATTAAAAGAATTGATCGCGACCAAGCTGGGGGAAACTCGCATACTCTTTTGTCATCGGCGGCAACCCGTGCTCAAGGAAAAGACACCGATTGGCGTTGAAGAACGACTGCGCGACAGCACGCGGGACTACATCGAGCTGGTGGATTGGTGTCGTTATGTCGTGGGTGCCGATCCGACCTCGGTGTTCGGGGTAGCACATCAAGGCTTGGCCCCTCGCGAGTTCGACTATCGGATGATGAGTCTGGATTTTTCGCAGGATGGTGCCGCGGGGCGCGGTCCACTAGCTCACATCAGTTGTGGCGAATACATGCCCGTCAGTTGGCACGAGGCCATTGCCTTCCGGCCACCGGCGGCTTTGCAAGTGGCCTGCGAGCGGGGCATCGCATTTATCGATTTGCCGTCCACCTTGATTTGGTTCGATGAGGCGGGCCGACACATGGAGTCGCTGGAGAGCGAACGCCCGGTCGGTGAACAGATGCTGATGCAGTTTCATCGGGCCGTCACGAGCTTGGTTCGAAAGCCGAGTGACTTGGAAGACGCCTATCGCGCGGTGCAAATCGTCTTCAGCGCGCAGCGCAGTGCCCTGGAAGGGCAGCGCATCGCCTTGACATTCTAGGCCGTCAGCCGTGGCTCACATCGCGGCCTTCACCTGCTCTGGTGTCAGGCGACCATCATGTAACGCCGAGGCGACCAGCACCGCATCGCATCCTGCCGCGTGGAACAACCGCAGATCCTCCATGCCGCGCACCCCTCCGCCTGAGATTAGTTCCACGTCCGGATGCCGTTGACGAATCTCCGCACAAAGCCGCTCAACCGACGGTCCTTCACCGACTCCCACGCTCGCTAGGTCCAAGACGATCAGTCGTCGAAACCCGGCCTCTACCGCCGCTTCCGCGATCGATTGGGGCGAAGCGAATTGCCACTCGGAGATCGTCGTCAGCGGCAGGCCGTGCTTGAGATCGAGACTGAACACGGCGTGACGAGACCCAACGGTTTCCAAGATCGCAGGCAAGTCGCTCGTCCGTCGCAACGACTCCAGGGCCACAATCACACCGGGACACGCCCCTTGCCTAGCCGCACCCAACAACACTTCGGTGGCGTGCTGTCGACTCGCGACTCCGGCGTCGATCAATAAGTCCAGTCCCACCTCGGCAATTGCGGCGTAGGCCGCCCAATTAGGGTCCGCTCCCGCCAGGGCATCGAGATCCGCGATGTAACACCGTGTGAACGCGAATTGCTTGACGAAAGCCGCCGCAACGCTGGCCGGACCGGCATCGCAGCCGAGCTGGCTTACCACGGGAAGGTACTGCGCGCGTTGACCCGCAATGCCGCGCACGACACAGTTGTCCTTCAAGTCGATGACTGGGATGATTTCCACTCCCAGAGTGTAGCGAGCGGTGCCGGAAGTCAACAATGTCGCCGCTCGTTACACCTGTCGACGTGGAACCATCCCGCTCAGGACTTTGCGTAGTTACCGCCCTCTGTTGTAGAATGGGGCCTTGTAAAATGGTCCGAAGCATGGAGACCATGCTCGCCATAACAATCACCATCCGGCGGACTTATGAAGTGAGACGCTGGGGAGCATTCGCTTGAATCACGTTAACGAGCCCGCCTATGACGCCTGATCAAGAGTACCTGCAATACATTTCGCGACGGTCGTTATTTCAACGCATGGGCACTGGATTGGGCTCGATCGCTTTAGGTTCATTATTGGCAGGCGAGTCCGCGTCCGCTCGCGACCTTTCTGCTCAGGCCGCTGCGGCAGCG
>JBGTHH010000546.1:0-5767 GCA_041746275.1 Pirellulaceae bacterium
GGACAGGGGTGGGCCGCGATCGAAATGAGGCGGCGTTCGGAATCGTCAGAGATGCCAGCAATGACGAATTGCTTTTGGAGTCGATCCACGAAGGCGATTCGCGGATGAGTCACGTCAGTTCCGTCGGAGCCTGTCCGAAAAGGGGTCTGACCCTTTGGAGGCGAATCGATTTCACTGGGTTTTTGGCCTCGCCGGAGAGGGCCTGACTCCTTTTCGGACAGGCTCTCAGATGCGACGTGTTTCACGGCGTTGTTGTCGAGCGTTGAGGGTGAGGTGTCTTGCGCGGAGGGAAGTCCACAGAGCGCCGTGGCTTGTACCCCGGAAGCGATCACTTGGTGGGTTTCGTCACCCGGTTTCCAAAGGATCAGCGAGTTCGCCAGCGCGACAATCCAGGCCTCACTGGCAGGTAATGGAATGAAATCCCTAATTTCGTCACTCGGCTGTTCCAAGGCACCGCGCTGGATACCGGTCTCGACATCATAAAGAATCAAGCGGCTCGCGTGCGGTGTGCGGCCCGCGATGGCGAAGGCTTTCGAGTCCGCGCTCCAAGTGAGGCCCAGACAGACCGAGCAGGGAAAGGCGATGATCTTGGAAACGACGAGCGGTTCGGCTTGATCCGCTTGATAGTCGTAGATCCGCACCTGACCATCGCCCGAGTGGACTGCGAGTCGGCTGCCATCGGGCGACCAAGCCAAAGCATCGACAACACCACGTGGACCGCGCGTTTCGACCTGTCGCGCGTCGCCGTGATCCGAAGCCGACGGCAATTGAAGCACGAGCCCGATGCCTGTTGCCGGCGACAAGGGCTCATCGCCTGGAATACCCATTCGCAGAGTGACTGCGGAATTCGACACCGGATCTCTGTCATTTACCCGCCACAAGTCCGTCATCGTCGGCACCAAGATCAACACACTTCCTAACAAACCCGCGAACACCATCAATGCGGTAACTGCCAATAGCCAGCGTCTGGAATGGAGTTGCTGTGATCCAGCCGTGGTTGTCGGCGCGGCTGTGGAAGTTCGCTGTGCCGAGCCGAGTGGAGCGAATTCGTTAGCTCGCAGTGCATCCTGGAAGCCGAACGCGCCACGTTGGAGATCGACGTCCGCTTCGGAATGAGCTGGCCGCAACGAAGATACGAAGTCGACAAGCGGTTGGATCGAAGTGGCGTTGGCCAGAGGTCCCATCGCCTCGATGACTTCGCCCAGATGCGCGAAGCGATCTTGAGGCTGCTTGGCGAGCATCCGCGCGAGCAACGCGTTTAACTGTTGGCCAAGCGTGGACTCGAAGTCGGCGGAAGTGATCGTGGGAATCTCCGCCGTGCGGTGAGCGTCGAGGACAGATTGTTTCGTGGTAAACCTCGGTGCCGCAAAGGGAGGTCGTCCGGTCAGAAGATAGAACAAAGTACAGCCAAGGCTGTATTGATCGGAGCGAGCATCGACGTCCCGTTGCGGACTCGCAGCGCACTCCGGGGCCATGTAGTTGAGCGTTCCGCGAAACGGTTTGCGTTCGCCAATGGTTTCGGTATCGTCCCCTACGTCGGTTTGGTCGGCGGGCAGTGACTCGAAGGCCGCCAATCCCAGATCAAGTAGTTTTACACAGCCGCTCAGGTCGAGCATAAGGTTGGACGGTTTGATATCGCGGTGCAAGATCCTTTGCCGATGGGCGTGCCACAGCCCTACAGCCGCTTGCCGAATGATTTCGCAGGCCTGCTGCATGGTCAGCGGCCCGCGTTGTTTGACCAACTGTTCGAGATCGCAGCCCAAAACCAACTCGGTGACCAAATAGGCTTGGTCCTCATGGATACCCGCGTCGGTTGCCAAGACAATATTGGGATGTACCAACTGGCCGTGAGCCAGCCACTCGCCGGTGATCTGCGCGATCCGGCTATCCGCCGCCCCTGGCTCCGAAGACAGAACCTTCAGCGCAAATCGCCGCCCCAAACGACGATGCCGCGCTTCAAGAACCGATCCCATGCCGCCGAATCCGATGAGTCCGAGGACTTCGTACTGGCCAATTTCCGTGGGCAGGCTGTTGGTTGGATGTGTACTCGTCGTGAACCGTTCGGTATCACGGGAGCCCACAAGGACTCGCTCCGCGAACTGATCGAAGGCGTTCGAGTCGGTGTCGAGAACCGAATCGGGCAATCCAGCCAGTGATGCGGCCAGCGGATCGCTAGTCACGTCATCCGGAAATGATTCGACCACGCCCTGGCATCGTGTACACACGTCGACATGATCGAAAAGATCGTCAGCGGCTGGCTGCGGAATGTCCCCGACCAACAGTTGTTGCAGCCGCGCGCGATCAGGACAGGTGTCTGGGGGCATCGATGCGAACCGGGGCGGGAGGGATAACTAAGGGCCTGTCCGAAAAGGGGTCAGACCCTTTGAGGGTCAGACCCCTTTTCGGCCTCTAATCTTGTAACGTCCCGACTTGGACATCCACATCATGGGTTTTTAGGATAGAGCCCGATAATCTTCTGGGCTGATGAGTTCCGCTTTCAGGCGAGCCAGCACTCGCGCTCTTGCTTTGTAAACTGCCCAGACGGTGGTGCCGAGGTCGTTCGCCACATCGGCCACGGCATCCTCCTCCACGACAACTCGCCAAAAAGCCGTCCAAGTCGATTCCTTGAACTCGCTCTTCAGTTGCGTCAAGACACGCAAGTGCAAGTTCGCGACGTCTTCGCTGGTCTCTGGGGAGCGATCCGGTATCGACGCAATTCGAATCATGGCCGTCGTGCCGCCTGTTCCGACGGGTTGGTTGAGCTGACGTCGGCATAGATCTCGCAGCCGATTGCGCACCACCGTCCAAAGCCAACCACGAAAGGTAGCACCTTCCACCGTCGGATCATACTTGTGGATCGATTTGGGCAAGCTGGCGAATACCTCCTGGCAAACGTCCGCAGCGTCCTCATCTCTCAATCCACAGCGTCGGCACCAGACGAGCATCAACGGGCCATACGTGTGGACGAATTTCGCCCACGCTTCCTGCGACTCACCCCGCATGGCATCCAGCAGAGTTAGTGATGTCGGATGTTCGGCTACTTGCATCGGTATCGACCCAACAGGAACCCAGCAGCGGATCGGATCACGCGACTTTGATTGCAGATCAGTATAAGCCAAGTCAGTGGAAAGTGGTAAGCAATTTGAGCAACAAAGCTGAGCAAGTGTGTCCAACTTGGCTCGTTAAGAGAGTGGGAGAGGTGCCGGCTCAAACGGATGCCCGAACAGGTGTTTTCTTACTGCCGCCCACGTTCCGAGTGGGTAAGGCGAACAAGGCAACGGACACCCTCCCTCAGTCACAGGAGCTTCGAGGATGAAACGCATTGCACAACAACGAGCCTGGAAACTGCGTCGAACCAAACAATTTCGCCGCTCCGGTTATCGTCAACAGGCCCTGGAATGTCTCGAACAGCGTCTGCTACTGGCCAGTGATCTGGCGGATGCCGCTCAGAGCGCATGGCGACAAGATGCGCCGGCGGCGGCTTGGCTAGACGCTGGGCCGGCAGACTTGGGTGATGGATTCCAACCCGCTGACAGCACGTCGCACTGGTTGACCATGGCACTTCTGGCGGAGGGCGAGGGAGCTGCCGAAACGGTCGGCCAAGAATTCTCCCTCGGCCTGAGGGCGACGGTTCAGGAGATTCAGCGGCTGCTCGCGGCCATCGGACAGAGTGACTCGCTGGCCAGTTCCGTTCCATTCCTGGGGCGGCTCATCCCGGAATCGCCGGGTAGTACCGCCGTCGTCGACACGATCTCGATCCAGCACATTCTCGATCTCGCCAGTCGCTTTGCCACTCAGATTGCCGAGCCGTTGAATCAGTATCTGAACTCGTTCCCCCAAGCGACTCCTGGCCAATTGATCAGTCAGTTTTCGTTTCTCGAACCGGTTAGCGGATTGGGAGCGGGGTATGAAGGTGTGCGGCTCCGGCTGGATTTTGAAGCGAACTTCACTAGCCCCCTCTCTGCATTGCTCGATCCCATTTTGGCGAGCGGTGGCAGCGAGCTTCTGCCAAATCTCGGCAGCAGTCTCTCGAACTCGCTGGCATTTTCGATCGAGACCAGTGGTCTAACCTTCGATGTTCTGCGGGATGTGAACAGCGCGAATCCGTTGGCGGGAATCTCTATCGAGCTACCCAGCTTTACGTTGGATCTGAGCCAAGTCAGCCCCGGTGGGACACCACTTGCGATTGACTTTTCCGCGCATCTAGGTTTCCTAGCCGGTAGCGTGGCTGGTGGTGGTTTGTCGTTGGACACATCCCTCGAGTTGGATCTAGCGAATCTGCTTCAGTTCGTCGAGGCAGGGGAAGCCTCGCGACTGTCGCTCTTTGATCTGCAATCCCTGTCCGCGTCGGTCATCGTCGATGCCTTGACCGTGGATGTCGCAGGTGCGGGACTGCAACTCGATCTGCCATTTCATTTCGATTTGCCGGGCTTCCCTACCGCGAACCTCTTCCCGAGGTTTCAATTCAGCGACACCAATCCACTCGATTCGTTGCTGCCCGCGCTGCACTTGCATGTTCCCGACGGAGCTCCGTACGCTCTGGAGCAACTGCTCGGCTTCACCGCAGTCACGCCGACAGCCTTGCTGCAGCATCTCGATCAACTCGGCACCGTGCTCGACGCGTGGCAATCCGGCTCGCTGCTCAATGCGCCGCTTCCGCTGGCTGCCGGACTGACCGTGGGAGACGCAGTGGGGCTAGCCGAGTCCTATCAGACGGCGGTATTTCAGTTCTTGCGCGATGCTCAAACCGGCTTGCCCACGTTCAACTCCTTGCAAGAATTAGCCAGCCGGATTCCGGCGCTCAACATCGTCGGGCCTCAGGAACCCGCCGTGCGATACGACGCGGCCAGTCAGCAGCTACTGATTTCGCTCAGCCTGTTTCGTCAACCGGAGCCAATCGTAGCGCAGGCCAGCTTGAGTGCCTTTGCCGGTCAAGCGAACTCGCCGATCGCGACGGTGCAGATGACGCCGGGTGAATTGGGCATCGACAATCGGTTGGTGTTGTCCCGCGAAGCCACGCTCGGTTTGGAGTTGGCGATCGATCTGGCTCCCACTCAAGCCGCCCCGAAGTCGGCGGCCTGGACCCCAATGGCGACGATTTTGGCTCGCAAAGGGGAGGGCTCGATCGTCAACGATCAAGTATTCGAGAATCAAGGAATTGCCAATCTTCGTGATGGATCGCAAGTGACCATTCCCCTGGGCATCATCACCGATGCCGACACGGTGCATGATATCGTCCAAAGGTTCCGAGTTGTACGAGATGGAGTGTTGGTGCTGGATGCGGCCTTCGAAGATGACAGAGTCGTGTTGATCGATCGAACCAGCGGCAATGCGACATTCCAAGTGCGCACCGACACATCCGATTTCTACCACCGCTTGCTCACCTCCATCGGTATCGAGCGATTCGGTGGTCCGACGCCTGGCCCGTTCAACGAATACGACGGACCATCACGGATTATCAGCGAGCCGCTGTCGGAGTTGTTTGATCCTGAGACAACCTTTCTTATCAACTTACCGCGTTTGCGATACTTCCCGCAGGGTCAGCTTGCAGAGCCAATTCGCGTGTATTTGCAGGATGGTTCGCAAGTGTTAATCGAACCGGGAGTGATTCCAGGCAATCTCCAGGTTCACGAGATACTCGATCGGCTACAGATCGATCGGGATGGCGTTCCAGTCGTACGAGCAACACTGGAGGGCGAACAGGTCGTGCTCCACGATTTAACTTCAGGACCGCATGTCTGCCGCACCGAGTGGGCTGAGGTCTCTG
>JBGTHH010000547.1:0-12660 GCA_041746275.1 Pirellulaceae bacterium
ATTCTCAAGGAGCTGCGCGATCAACAAGCCCTCCGAATGCTCGAGAACCGATTGAACGATTTATCCGAGACCAGCAACGACAAACGCTGGCGGACGATTTTTCACGCGGTTCAGGACGGCTTGGCCATCTGCGATCACGACGAGGTGATCCTGGAGATCAACAATCCGCTGGCCGCGCTACTCGGTTTCGAATCCTGCCAACAGGCCGTCGGACAGAAGCTCACCTCACTCCTCGAAAGTCACGCGGCGGAAGGCACCGCCGACTGGCTCCATACCACACACGGCTCGTCGGCTCCCTTCGTAACCGAGTTGCGCAAGGGCACTCACATCGCGGACGGTGTCTGGCGTGTGACGCGCGTGACGATCGTGGGCGAGGGCTATGAGGATGGTGTCCGCTTGTGGACCATCCGCGAGATCACGCAACAGAAACTGGCGGACGAAATGCGTAACCAGTTCGTCTTCACGGCCACCCACGAATTGCGCACGCCGCTAGCCAATATCAAAGCCTACGCGGAAACCTTAGCCCAGTCGGACGACATCGAAGTCGCGGAACAACATCGGTTCTTCAATGTGATCAATCACGAAGCGACTCGACTGGCGCGGTTTATCGACGAGTTGCTGAATGTCAGCCAAATGGAGTCGGGAGCGGTGACGATCACGCGCGGCGAAGTCGACGTCGAACGCATGCTTCACGAAGTCGTCGAGAACTTGCGCCCGCAAATCGAACAAAAGGAACAGGTATTCGAACAGCAGACACCCGCGAAACTTCCCAAACTGCAATTGGACAAGGACAAAGCGGTCGCGGCGTTGGTGAATTTGCTGGGCAACGCGATCAAGTACACGCCAAATACGGGGACGGTGCGGCTGTTGGTCGAAGTGGATGAGCACTGCATCTTCTTCCACGTGGTCGACACGGGGATCGGCATCGCCGAAGACGAGTTGCCCCGAATTGGCGAGAAATTCTTTCGCAGCCGCGATCGCCGCGTGTCGGGCGTCGTCGGCAGCGGCTTGGGACTGGCCTTTGCCCAGGAAGTGGCGCGGCTGCATGGCGGCAAGCTGACCATTAAGAGCGAGATCAACAAGGGCTCGCAATTCACGCTGGTATTACCTCTCACCTAAGGGGTGGCCGCGATGTTTCACATTTCCCTCCAAGGCGCGGTGCAGGTGGTTTCGGGCAAGGGACCGCTGAACAAAGAGCATGTCGCTGCGGTGCGGTCCATGTGTGAACGCCTGTTTGGCAAGGGCCAGCCGCGAATCGTCATCGACCTGAGCGGTGTGCCGTTGCTCGATAGTCTGGGGCTCGAGCTGTTACTGGATTTGCGTGATCGCAGTGTCAGCCGGGGCGGAGCGGTTCATCTGGCCGCCCCCACATCGCTGTGCCGTGATATCCTGCAGGCCACTGGATTGGCCGGAGACTTCGCCATCTTTGATGATCTGAACTCCGCGGTGGGGAGCTTTGCCCAATGAGCAGCAACCTCCTCCTCGCGCCTCCCGAGCAGGCCCATACCCCATCGGCCCGTCTGGCTCCCGAGCGGGCAATGCCGCTAGGCGAACGTCTGTTCCACGCCGGTGTGCTCACAGCCGAAGAGCTGGAAGCGGCCTTAAACCAACACTCCAATAAAAAGTTGCAATTCGGCGAGACGCTGCTCGAACTGGGCTTCGTCGACGAAGAGACGTTGCTGCGATTCTTGGGTTCCCAATTGCACGTGCCCGCAGCTCGACTTCGCGAAGGGCTCATCGACCCCGAAGTTGTTCGGTTGCTGCCGCGCGCGAAGGCGGAAGCGTTGTGCGCGATCGCCATGTTCAAAGTGCGCGACACTTTGAGTGTCGCCATGGCCGAGCCAAGTCAACTGCAGCAGATCGACGAGATCGAGCGGATCACGGGACTCCGCGTCCGCCCCGTCCTGGCGTTGCGGTCCAGTATCGTCAGAATCCTGCCGCGTTGCTACGAAAATGATTTCGCCGTCGACGCGGTGACGGCCGACTTGGCACAAGACGCCGTCGAGGTGCAGTCCGAGTCCCTCGATATCGATCTGGAGGACATCGATTCGCTGGCGGACGGCAGCCCAATTATCAATCTCGTGAACTACATGATCTTCAATGCGATCCGGCAAAAGGCCAGCGACATCCATGTCGAGCCGGGACACCGCAGTTCGCTGGTGCGATTCCGCGTCGACGGCATGTTGCGGGAAGCCCTGCGCCCGCGGCGGGAATTCCATCCGGCCTTGGTCTCGCGGTTGAAGGTCATGGCGAAACTGGATATCGCCGAGCATCGAACTCCTCAGGACGGACGAATTCATGTGCGAGTCGAAGGGCGGGAGATTGATCTGCGGGTGTCGACGCTCCCCACCATCCTGGGCGAAAAGGTGGTACTACGCGTACTGGATCGCAGCAACGTGACGTTCAATCTGGATAAGTTGGGTGTGCCAGCCGCGCTGATGGCCAAGATCAAGAACATGCTGGTTCGGCCCCACGGCTTGCTATTGGTGACGGGACCGACCGGCAGCGGCAAAACGACTACGTTGTACTCGGCCCTGGAACTGATCAAGTCGGTCCATCGCAATGTGGTGACGGTCGAAGATCCGGTTGAATATCAACTGGAGCAAATCAATCAAGTGCCGGTGGGCAGTAGCAAAGCGATGGCTTTCGCGGGAGCGTTACGGGCCATCTTGCGTCAGGACCCCGACGTCATCATGGTCGGCGAGATTCGCGATGGGGAAACCGCCTCGATGGCCGTTCAGGCAGCCTTGACCGGCCATCTCGTGTTGAGCACCTTGCATACCAACGACAGCTTCGGTGCGGTGACGCGCTTGGGTGACATGGGGGTCGAGCCGTTTAAGGTCGCGGCCTCGCTGGTCGGAGTCATCTCCCAGCGTCTGGTCCGGATGGTCTGTCCCAGTTGCAAGACCACCTACTTTCCATCCGACGAGTTGTTCAACTTGCTGAACTATATCGGCGATCGTCGTCGGCAGTTTGTACATGGCACCGGCTGCCGCGATTGCCACGACACCGGGCTGCGCGGACGAGTCGGCCTGTACGAAGTGCTCGCGATCAACCGGGAGCTGCGCTCGGCCATTGCGCGCGGTGCCGATCTCGACAGCATCCGCGAAATGCATCTGGCTCAGGGCGGCTCGTTACTGATCGAGGAAGGTCTGCAACTCGCCGAAGCCGGCAAGACCAGCCTGGAGGAAGTGTTGCGCGTGACTTCCGCCGACTAAAGGATGATGCCATGAAGTTTCACTATCAGGCCAAACAACGCAATGGTGCTGCGACGATGGGCGAGCTCGACGCGACCTCGTTGGGCGAGGCCCGCTCGCAACTGCGCGCCAAGGGATTGTTTGTCACTTCCCTGTCCTCGGATAAGTTGGTCGATACGGCCGACCAGCCGAAAGCTCAGCGCGGGATCTTCCAAAGGGTCAGCCGAGCCGATTTGGTGATGATGTTGTCGCAACTGACCATCATGTGCCAGTCGGGGGTCGATCTCGCGGAGGCTTTACAGAGTGTGGCTCGGCAATTCCCCAAGGCCGCATTGAAATCCGTACTACTTCAAGTCCATGGCGACGTATCGAGCGGTTGTAGCTTTTCCGAGTCCCTGGCCCGGCATCCCCACGTGTTTGACAATTTGTTTGTCGCCAGCATTGCGGCCGGTGAACAATCCGGCTCGATCAATCAGGTACTCGAGCGGCTGACCTATCTGGTCCGAAGTGACATGCGGCTGCACAGCACGGTCTGGTCCATGCTGATGTACCCGTTGGTGCTGGCAGGTGTCACCACGATCGTGTTGAATGCCCTGGTCTTCTTCGTGCTCCCGCAGTTCGCCACAGTGTTCGAGACGCTGGAAAAGCCGGTGCCGGCGCTGACCCAATTCCTGCTCCACCTGGGCACCGTGCTCCAAACGCATGCGGTCGTCATCTTCGGTGGTTTGTTCGCGGTGCTCCTGGGAGCCTATCGTCTGCGTCATGCGACGGCGGTGCGTCGCGTCTGGGACTATGCCACGCTACGTCTCGCCGTGGTGCGCAACGTCACACAAGCCCTGTTGGCGGGACGGACATTTCGCTTGCTGGGGACCATGCTGATGAGCGGCGTGCCGCTCGTGGAAGGTCTGCGTTTGTGTTGCAGCGCCACGAAGAATCAACTGTATCGCGAACTTTTTGAGCAGGTGGAACGCGACGTCCTGAACGGAGCAGGACTGGCTGGTCCTTTGTTGACCTCGCAGTTCCTGCCCAGCGGAGCGGCACAAATGGTCGTCACCGCGGAGCGTAGCGGCAGGATGGGTGAAGTGCTCAAGAATGTCGGCGAGTACTACGAGGACGAAGGAGAACGCGCCCTGCGGGACCTGATCAAGATCGCGGAACCGGCCGTGATCATGGTGTTGGGGCTGGTCGTCGCCGGGATTGTTCTCTCGATCATTGTTCCCATGCTCGACGTCTCGACCATGTCCCACTAAACCCACCAATCCGACCAAGGAATCTACGCGATGCCGACCATCGAAGCGACGACACATCGGGGCCGCTGGTACCGTCCGACGCTACGTCCCAAACGAGGTTGGGTGGGAATCGACTTGGGAACACGGGCCATCAAACTCGCGCAACTGACTCAGCACGGCACCGGCTGGAGACTGGCGGCGCGCTGGACGTTAAGTGATTCCACATGCGAGTTGCTCAGCCGTAATGAGATTCTGGGTGATAGATTTAAATCGCGGTTGTCGTCGCTGAAGTCGCTGCGGCGAATCTTTACCGGACGTGCCTGCGCCACAGTGTTGCCGATGTCGCTGGTCGACTTCCGTTCCTTTGAAGTCCCACGCGGCAGTATCGACGAACTGACCTCCATGGTCGCCGAAGAACTGGCCGCCGATCTCAACACCGAACCGGCCGAGTTGGCCTTCGGCTGTTGGGAAGCTCACGGTGACAACGGCTTGGATCCCGAGTTGACCAGGATGGCGACGCTGGCCATACCTAAACGGCTGGCCGCGAAGTTGACGACGGACCTGTTAAGCGCCGGCCTGGAATGTCATGTCTTGAACGGACTGCCCTGGGCCTTAGCACGGGCAGTAGAGTTGGCGAACCCGGCTGCCGCCGACGAGGCCGAGTTGGCCCTGGATCTGGGCTATACCTCACCGCTGCTCGTCCTGGTCAAGGATGGGCGTCCGGTTTTTTCACGCGTTCTGCGCGGAGTCGGTTTGCAGTCGTTGATGCAACCGTTGCAGGACGAGTTGAAAATTTCTCCGGAAGCCTGCCAACAACTGCTGGTTCGCTTCGGTGTGCCGGTCCCCGGCGAGGCACCCAGCGTGGCCTCGCATCGGACGTTCCAGGTGATTGCCAACCCACTGCAGCACTTGGTCGGTGAAATCGAGAGGACCATGACTTACATCCACCAACAGTTCCGCACGCTGACGCCGCGGAGGATGTGGCTGTTTGGTGGCGGAGCGACGGTGAAACGGTTGCCTGAATACGTGACTCACAAACTGCGATTTCCCTGCGAACCTTGGTCACTCGACCGCGATGCGAAGGATGCCGAAGACGCGCTCTATGGTGTGGCCGCAGCCCTCTCGTCCTTGGCCTGGGAGACGGACGCATGCATATAAACCTGCTCTCCCACGACATTCGCGCGAAGATTGAAGCTCGAAGGATTCTACGCCAATGGACGTTGATCTGGGTTATTGCCGGGCTGGCTACTCTAGCCGGCTGTATTTGGCAAGCCAGGGAATTGCGAGCGGCACAGGCACGCCTGGCCTTGTTGAATTCCCGGTGCGAATCCCTGCGCGAGTTGCAGCGCGAGCTAGGAGTGGGGCGTCAGCACTATGATGATCGACACAGCGAGCTCACCGCACTCGAACGCATCGAGCCTCAGCAACATGTGATCGATCTTCTGGGGGTGCTCGTCCAAGCCATGCGGCCCCAAGCGGGACAATTACAGATCCAGCGACTGAACGTGGTGCTACAACGCCCGAACGTCGATCAAGTGAGTTCACGGCCACGCGAGCAACGCGGCACCGTCGTGGCGGCGACGACTCCCCATTCGCTCCTGAACCTGCAAGGCGTCGCGGATGACGACAACGTGCTCTCCCGCTTTGTGACCGACCTGCGTCAGGCGGGCGTGTTCGAGCGCGTCGACTTGAAGTCCTCCACACGCTTGATCGGAAGCCAACACAGCCTGCGCCAGTATCAATTGGAATGTCGCTACGAGGACCAGCCATGAATCGCCTCGTCTCCTCCTGCGATCGGCTGTTGAGCACCGTCATCATCCACTTGACATGTGTCTCGTTGACGGCCGGGTTGGCCTGCCTCGGTTGGCTGCTGGTCAATCACATGCAGCTTCAGCAGGCGGACATCGTCCAGAGGACGGCGGAATGTCACAGTTTGCTGAGGCACGCGCACGACATGCACCGGGCCGCGGGGCAGTTGCAAGAGGACACCGCGGCCATTCAACAAGCGTTGTCGACGCTACGCGCCAAATGGCCCGACACTGCCGACGAAACGACGTTCTTGCAACTGGTTTCCCAATTGGCCGCGGACCATGGGGTTTCCGTGAGTGATTATCGTCCCGGCGGGGTAGCCAAGCACGCCGAGTTTCATGAGATCGAGTTGCGTCTGAGCGGGTCCGGACCGTACGCGGGACTATGCCGCTGGCTAGTGGGCTTGAATGAATTGCCTCGTGTCGTGCGTCTATCCCAGCTTACGATCGTGGCCCCCACCGTGCCGGGCGGCGACTGCGCGGTAGACATTCACTTGCAATTGATGTTTGGCCTTGATCCAGCAACCCGCTTGGTCGGAGTGACGAAACTATGATGAAGACTAACGCCACTCCCGGCGACCGCCTAAAACTGGCGATCATTCCCGTGCTATGTCTGGTGCTGGCCGCTGTCCTGTTTTGGCCGGACGGCCAGCAAGGCAACACGGTTTCCGCAGTTGACAGTGCCGGTGGTGCATTGCCTTCCCTGCCCCAGACCTCACTTCACCAACCCCTGCCGGAGGCCATGCATCGTCCGTGGCCGACGGCTCAACTCGACGACGTCGTGGCCTTGGACATTTTCCAAACGCTTCGTTCGCAACGTCCCGTAGTTACCAGTGAGGCAAAGATCAATGCGACAGATCCTGATCCCCTGAACGTGACGGACGATCTGGACCCGGTTCCCGCCCCGCGAATCGCTGTGGGCAATCTGCAGGCGGTCTACCAGGATGCCCAGGGGATGGTGGCGATCCTCGACTCCCGGATTGTGCGCGTGGGCGATGTGCTGCCCGATGGAACGCGGGTCGCGGCCATCACCTCCAAGGAGATTTTCGTGCAAGCCGATTGATCGCGAAATGTCGTTTCTATCGGTCGTGCCGCGAAACGACACACGCCTTGGGATTCCCCGGGCACTGTTTCTCGCGACCACCGGCGGGAAGAAACGTAGGCTTGCAGTGCGAACGGATTGCGGATGCATGACTTCCCCGCGGGAGGCTCCCACCACATGACCAAGATGATGACTCGGAGAAACTCCTGTGGGTTTACGTTGGTGGAGATCGTCATGGTGATCCTGTTGTTGGGGATCATCGCGGCGATTGCGGTTCCCCGCTTCTCCGACAGCCTGGCGGACCTGCAGGCGGCCGCCATCGCTCGCCAAATCGCGCAGGATATCGCTACGGTTCGTCGCGTGGCTCGTGTCACTTCCACCACCAAATCGATCTCGTTTGATTCCGCCGATCAGACCTATACCTTGAATGGTGTCAGCAATCCCGATCGCCGCAGTGATGCCTATGTGGTGTCGATCACAACGCATGCACCGCAGGCAACCTTCGGTGTGATCAATCTGGGCGGTGATGCGCTGTTGACCTTCAACGGGTTTGGCCTTCCCGATAGCGGCGGAACGATCGACGTCCAAGTCGGTCAGGCCACAAAGCAAGTGGTGATCGATGCGGTCACGGGGAGTGCGACCGTCCCATGATCCGTGCCAAATCCGCAGGTAAATCGAGTAAGGAGTCACGCGGGCATTCGCTCCTAGAACTTGTCGTCGCACTGCCGCTGATGACGATGTTGCTGTTGGGGATCGCCTCGGCGATCAAAATATCGGTGAGCGCCATACCCAATGCGTCCGGCCCGGCCGCAGCCGCACTGGCCACATCACTGACCCTGGAAGCGATTGCCGCGGATATCGGCAGTGCGCACTCCGTCACGACGGATGTGAACACGGCCTTGGCCAGTCGGGAGTTGGCCTTCTTGATTCCAGATCGCGATGGCCAGGCACCCTCGACCGAAGCGATTCAATATTCCTGGTCGGGTGTTCCGGGAGCTCCCTTGCTACGCAGTTTCAATGGTGTCGACACGATCGTGGCCAACGACGTGCAAGAGTTTTCTTTGGCCTATGACAAACGTACCGTGCCGATCAACTCGGCCTCCAGCAGCACCGCGGGGGAGACGTTGCTGATCAGTGCGGACGGCACTTCGTCATCGCTCGACAACTCGATTACGACGACCGATTGGCACGGCCAGTATTTCCTGCCGCTGTTCAGCTCAAACGTCATCGGCTGGAATGTAACCAAGGTCGAGATTCGCATGATGCGAGACGGCAGCACCACAGGGCAGACGTATGTTCAAATTCGGACGGCGGCAAACGAAGTTCCCACCCACGTCGTGCTCGGTCAACAGACGCTGCTGGAAAGCTCTTTGACCGCAAACCACGAGCTTAAAACCTTCACGTTCGACACTGTGCCGATGCAGTCACCGCAAACTGGCCTTTGTCTGGTACTGGAGATGGCGGCGAATAGCCCCTCCGGTTCCGTCCGATCCTGGTCGGGAGGCAATCCGTTTAGCAAAGCGGTGAGCACGACCAACGGCGGAAGTGTCTGGAGCACGAACAACTCCCGCAGCCTACGCTACAAGGTTTATGGCAACCTGTGGACCGCGTCCACCGACACAACGTATCAGTACCGCCTGACGAATGCGCGCTGTACGCTACGGCTGGGCAGTTCGCCGAATAATCGACTGACGACCTCCATTCGGATTCCCAATGAACCCGTGGTGCTGGGGCCATGATGCGTTTTTCGCGCCATTCATCTCGCTCAACGACTCCGCAGGGGTTCAGCCTGGTGGAAGTCGTCGTGTCCACGATCCTCGTGGGTACCCTGCTGGTGGCCGCCATGCGCTGTGCGGGTTCCTCCATCCTGACGCAGACCTTGACCGCCGAGCGAGCCAAGGCCGCGTGGCTGGCGGATGCCCTTGCGATGGAGATTCATCGGCAAAGCTACCTGGAACCGGGTCAAAGCACTTCCGCGATCACGCGGGAAGCTGGCGAAAGTGCTAACTCGCGGTCCAACTACGACGATGTGGATGACTACCACGGCTGGACCGCGTCGCCACCCCAGCACCAAGACGGCTCAGTGATCGCGGATCTGTCCGGCTGGCAACGCAGTGTCACGGTCGCCTGGGTTACCCCTGGCGATCTCCAAGTGACATCCGGCACCGAAACGGGAGTGAAACGAATCACGGTTACGGTCAGCCGCAATGGAACAGTTCTCGCTTCGCGAACCTTCATCCGCAGTAAGGGAAACTAGCCATGCACCGGTATCGACCGCGCCGCGGAGCGACCTACGTCGTGGTGTTGGGTGCCACGTTAATCGTGTCGGCCTTGGGTGTCAGCGGGCTGCTGGCCGTCCGCGCGCAAGGTCGCAATATCGACTCCTACGCCCACACGTCGTCGGCCCGGCTACACGCCTTGTCGGCCATCGAACTAGGCATCCAAGAAATCGCCAACGATCCGAACTGGCGCACGACGCACAAGGACGACCCAAATGGCATCTGGTTCAGCAACCGGTCCCTTGGGGATGGTACCTTCACCCTCAAGGTCGTGAACCCGAGCGGGGCACTCGACCGCTCTCCGTATGACCCCGTGATCTTTACCGGCACGGGTAGGGTCAATGGCAGAATCGAACAGCAGATTGTCGAAGTGACGGTCGTCCCGGAACTGTCGCCGCTGACCTGCCTGGAGACTGCGGAGACGGCCGGTTCGACCATCAGCTTCGGTTCGACAACGGTGACGGCACTCAACCAGTTGATCAGTTCGAACGCCACGGGAGCCGCTGTGAGTGCCGGAAACGCCCAGATCTATGCCAACGTGGAAGCGGTGGGCAGTTTCATAGGTTTCGGCAATTACCACAATTCCGCACCCGTCAGTGGCGCCGCTGAGCGGACGATGCCGGATCCGACCAAAGTCTTTGATTACTACTTGACCGCTGGAACTGCGATTGACATCAATTTACTGCCGTTCAACGGGGGCACTCGCAGGTTGGAATCGCTGCTGCTGAGCCCGACATCCAATCCGTTTGGCGATACGAATGCCGAGGGAATCTACGTCATCGATTGCCAGGGGCAAGCGATCGTCGTCTCCGAATGTCGCCTGGTCGCCACGCTGGTCCTGCTCAACCCAGCCGACTCCTTTTCGTCTTACTATGAAAATCAGAATCATCACGGACCGGCCGTCGCCAATTACCCGGCGCTCATGGTCCTGGGCGATTTCAGGTTTCGTATGGACTCCTCGGACTTAAGCGAATCCGGCGTCAACTACAATCCGCCGGGAACACCCTTTCCCTGGCCAACCGGTGCGACGAACGCTACCACCAACGATACGTTCCCCAATCGACTCGAAGGTCTGATCTATATCAGCGGCGACCTGCATACGCAAACACATACGACTGCGGGCCAATTCGTCGTTGGTGGCACGATCACGCATCAGGATAGCCTGAGCCTGAAACGGAATCCTCTCTACTTCAGCGATCCGCCTCCGGGCTTCTTGCAAATCACCATGGTGCCTTCACCCGGAACGTGGCAACAAGTAACCAATTGAGCTCAATCATTGCTGACGCTGATACGTATTCTGCAAAGCCGCCGCAGTCCGATGTCAGGCGGGCACGGCAAGTGACTTCCGCAATTGGTCGGCCATGGCGAGTTGTCGCTGTTGCACGACAGCGTGGGCTTGGGCCACTTTGGCTTTGGCACCGGCGGGGTCATTGAACAGCGAGAGGACTGCGGGAACCAAACCGCGAGCCGGTTCATCCTGGTCGTGGTCGAACAGCCAATCGTCCAATCCGATGTCGCGCCACATAAGCCCCTTGCTGGTTTGTTCTTCCCAGCGGCAGACGATCGCGGGAATGCCGTTGCCAATGCACATAATCGGGCTGTGCATTTCGTTGCCAAACAGCCCGGCACTGCGAACATAGGTGCTGAGCGCTTCATCCGTCAGCCAGTAACGGTCCCGCCACACGACCTTCGCCAAGACATCCTCCGGCAACTTGTCGATGATCATTTCCTTGCCGATCGCCATCTGAGTCGCATCTTCCGGACAGACCAGCACCTTCCAAGGCGTTTGCCGCGCGACGGCGGTGATCGCGTCACGCAACGGCGCATGGTCATGCTCTTTCATCGCTTCATTGCGGGCCTGTTTGACTTCATCCAGCGGTCGCTCGGGATGGATTCTCCAATAAGGCGTGTTGCGGTAGCGTGGGATACAGCACAGGAATTTACCTTCTTCCAACTCATGGCGTCGCAAAAAGTCGATCGCCGCGTCATCGTTACGCAAGTCCACTGCGAAGGCTCCATCGGGACCAAACTCCATCACCGGACATGTGACCCCCGCTTGCTGAACGCGTTGCAACGACACCGAATCGCGTAGATACACGAAGCTGGCGTCGCTCAACAGTTCCCGCGTGGCGGCCGAGAGATTCGCTGGGCCGAGCGTGATGCCGAAGATCCCGAAAGGCTTGCCCGTTTCGGCGCGCCAGGCCGCCACATCTTTCTCGGCGACCAGCGATGGCCCCGATCCGTGCAACAGGAAATCGCATTCGCGCATGGCGGCCGATTTCTCCTCACGCGTCTTGACGATCCGCACGTTCGGAAAACGCCGCAGCAGCATCGGCTCGACACCATTGCCGACATTGCTGGGCCAGAGCCGCACTTCGACCTCCGGCAGATGCTTCTCCAACAACGCCAACACTCCCGGCGTATGCCCCACGTCACCGATGTTCACGGTCTGCCAAGAAGATCGCAGAACGATACGGCGAGGCTGCTCGCGTGGTTGGCCCGACAATGCGGAAGTGAGACTAGCCAGCAGACTGGCTTGCAGGAACGTGCGCCGTTGCATGTCTGTCAGTTCCTTGGAGGAGAGGAATCCAAAGGGATTGCAGTCATATTTTGCGGCCCCCCTTTGGGCTTCTTCTTGCTGGCCTGGCGTTTGTTTGGGGCCGACTGATTTTGGAGTTGTGGTTTTCGATTTTGGATTGACTTCCTCCTTGATTCCCTAGCAACCCCCGCTTTCGGCGATTCCGGTTCGGTCTGCTGTTGTGCGAGCAGATAAAACTCATGCAACTTGGCCTGAAGCAGCTTCTTGTCGGGTAAACGGGTCTGGTATTGGGCCACCAGGGCCGGTGACATCGAGCGACTCAGGGCGTATTCGACGACTTCGTGGTTCTTGGTGGCGCACAGCAGGACGCCGATGGAGGGCTGTTCGTGCGCCTTCTTCACGTCGCGGTCGAGTGCTTCCAGATAAAACTGGAGTTTGCCCAAGTGCTCTGGCTCGAACTCGACGACCTTGAGTTCCAGGGCCACGAGACAGTTGAGCGCCCGGTTGAAAAACAGCAGGTCTAGTTCAAAATCCCGGCCTCCAACCTGAACGGGATAGTGGCTGCC
>JBGTHH010000548.1:0-4179 GCA_041746275.1 Pirellulaceae bacterium
CGCTTGGTGTCGTGATTAACCAAGCGGTGAGAATCGCGAAGTTCTGTTCCATAACAGAGTCCACATTGTGCGGAACGCGGACGAAATGTCAAGCAATGCAAACACGACTTTTTCTCGCGGAAAAAGTGGGAAGAAAGATGCCGTATTGCCCTTGCAATCCGCAGCGAATTCGCGCAGTAGCAACGCTCACGAAGTAACTTCCCGCGTCTTTCCCAGCGATCATCACGATGGAGCGAGATGGCTACTTGGATTTGCGGAAGTTACTTCGTGAGCGTTGCTACGGGTACTCGACGTCGCATCGCGGGGAGCGTTGTGCCGAACCTACGGCCTGTAAGGATTGTGGCGACTGCATCTTGTTGTCGAGCGATCCTGGGAACAATTGAGGCTTGAACAAACAACCGAGCGCAACGTACTATTGAACACCTCGTAGCGTTCGTGGTTGACTCGTGTCTGGCTGGTTGGCGTGCCTCATGGATTCCCTTTCCGCTGAAGATCATTTGTCCGACGCTTCCTTGCGCGCCGCACTGTTGCGACTCGCGGACGAGTTGCTTGACCGAGATGGCGACGGCCTCACGCACGATCGCGTGGAATTGCTGGAGCGTTGTCTCGGCCGTGATGCTTGTCGGCGACTGGGCATCTATGCCTTGCCGGCGGACTTTGTCCTGTCGGTGGTCATTCCCGTCTACAACGAAGCCAAGACCGTCGAGAACATCATCGCCCGCGTCCGAGAAACCGGGCTCCCCGTCGAGATCATTTGCGTGGACGACGGCAGCACCGACGGCGTCCGCGAAGTGCTCCAACGGTTGGAACGCGAGCAAGAGTTGAAAGTTTTCTATCACGGGAAGAACCAGGGCAAGGGAGCGGCCTTGCGGACGGGATTCCTACAAGCCACGGGGGATGTGGTTGTCGTGCAGGACGCCGACATGGAATATGACCCACAGGATTTGCGGTTGTTGTTGCAGCCGATTTTGGATAACACCGCCGATGTGGTCTTTGGTAGCCGCTTCAGTGGACCGGATCGTGCCGTGTCGCCGCTGTGGCATCTGGCGGCGAACAAGTTGATCACGAACTTGTTCAATGTATTTCATGGGTTCCGTTTCACCGACGTCGAAACGTGCTACAAGTTGTTTCGTCGCGAGTTGATTCAAGACATCGCTCCGAAGTTGCGCGAGAAACGATTCGGGATCGAACTGGAAATGACCGCACGTCTCCTATCGCGGCGGAACATCCGGTTCCACGAGCGTCCCATTCGCTACGCGCGGCGCTCGTATGCGGAGGGCAAGAAGATCGGCTGGCGCGATGGCCTCTGGGCACTGTGGTGCATCGTGCGTTACTGACGTGCGGAAGTACGTCTATTCCGCGTCGATCGCTAGCGTCGCTAGTTCCAGTCGATCTTGACTGCCAGCGGGCATCGAGCTAATGTCCGCAGCCCTGACTTCCGTGCTTCCCGATCTGGGAAGCGTCGGTGGCCGATCGTGGGTCTCGTATCCAGCAATCCCCTTTTCACGACGGAGCGGCGCGATGTCGCGTTCCCCCAGCTTGCAGCGACATCTCACTTGGTTGGCTTTATTCACCCACTTGATGTCGGGCTGTAGCTCTCCCCTATTTCGCGCTCAAAGTCCCGATGTGGGCGAGTTTGAACAGTTGCTCGACGACGAGCAGCACACGCGGT
The DNA here is from genome assembly GCA_041746275.1 of Pirellulaceae bacterium. GTDB lineage: Bacteria > Planctomycetota > Planctomycetia > Pirellulales > Pirellulaceae. The sequence continues at coordinate 1,673 of JBGTHH010000548.1, forward strand.
TTGTGGGAGACCTGGCGGCTCCGTGGGGTGATCGCTGGTTGAAGGTTGAGGGCGTGTCGTTGGTGACGCAACTCGCCGGTACCGGCAGCGATCCGGCTCCCTCGCCACTGTTGGATCAACTAAAAAAAGAAATGCAGACTCACGAAGTTCGCGGCTCGCGCGAAACGTTGGCATCCACCGATACCGCCATGGCATTGGTCGGTGGTTACATCCCTCCGGGAGCGATGAAGGGGGATACGTTTGACCTGAAGGTGAGCGTCCCGCCACGCGCGGAGACAACCTCGCTACGAGGTGGTTGGATCATGCCGACACGGATGCGGCAAGTGGTGATGATTGACCAAGCGCTGCGTACCGGTGAAGTCAGCGCGATCGGGCAGGGGGAGATTCTGGTCGATGCGTTGTTCAATCGTTCGGAAGATGCCAAAGAGTTGAAACAAGGCCGTGTGTTGGGCGGTGGCGTGGTGATGAGTTCGCGCCGCTTCGGACTGGCCATTTTCGATAGCCATAGTTCGGTGCGTACCAGTGCCATGATCGGAGCGTCGATCAATGATCGATTCCATCATTTCGATCGCGGCGAAAAGTCGGGAGTGGCCAAGCCGTTGCGCGATAATCAGGTCGAACTGGCCATGCACCCGCGTTACAAGAATAACTTTTCGCGATACCTGGCAGTGGTTCTCAATGTCGCCGTCGGTGAGACTCCGGCCGACCGCGCCAAGCGTTTGCTGAAGTTGGATCGCATGTTGCACGAACCGATCACAGCGCAGCGCGCAGCCATTCGTTTGGAGGCCATCGGCCAGGAGGCCATTCCGATTCTGCGCAAAGGCGTGGGCTCGCCCGATGCCGAGGTGCGTTTCTATGCCGCCGAGGCCCTCGGCTATCTGGACGATGCCGCGGCCGCGCCGCCGTTGTTTGAAGCCGCTCGTGACGAGCGTGCGTTCCGCTGGCGATCGATGACCGCTCTGTCGGCAATGGAGCACTACGGAGCACAAGATGCCTTGATCAAACTGCTCGATTCGCCCAGCGCCGAGACGCGTTACGGGGCCTTTCGAGCCTTGCGCGTGAGCGACGCCAGCGATCCGTTGGTCAGTGGCCAGGTCTTGGGCAAGAGCTTCGGCTATCATGTCGTGGGCAGCACGGCCGAACCGCTCATCCATTTCTCCAGGTCACGTCGGCCCGAGATCGTGCTGTTCGGACACAGTCAGCGCATTGCACCTCCCGCATTCCTGTTCGCAGGCAAGGAGATTCTCATCAAAGCCGTCGATCAGGAGACACTCAAAGTCAGTCTGTTTAAGCCCGGCCAGGAGACCGAACAGGTGGTCTGCGCGCCCACGGTCGACGCCCTAATTCACGCGATTGTGGAGTTGGGAGGCGGCTATCAGGAAGTGCTCACGGCCATGCAAGCGGCCAAGGCCGGCGGCTATCTGGAATCGCGGCTCGCCGTCGGTGCCTTGCCGTCGGTGGCGCGCACCTATCATCGCGATGAGCACTCGCCTCAGCCCGTCAGTAAGTTTCATGTGACCAACCAGATCCCGGACATGTTCTCGGATAAACTGGAGGACGAGCGCAACCGACCCGCGACCGACGACCTGCTCGATACAACCGAGATTGAGGCCCCCGTTCAACCGTCCAAGGGTTGGTTTGCTAGAATGAAGGGCTGGTTCGTCGAGTAATAAAAAGCCGGAACACCGAGTGCCGTGAACTAGGCGGTTCCGTGCCTCGCTTGTGATGGTGGCTCGAGGTCGAATCTCTGGTTTTCGCGGTTCCTCCGGTTTGTCGTTGCCCTGCCCATGCTCAAAGCTCTCGAATTAATCGGCTTCAAAAGTTTTGCCGATAAGACGCGCTTTGAGTTCCCACCGGGCATTACCGTCGTCGTGGGCCCCAAGGGCTCGGGCAAGTCGAACATCGTCGACGCCATGAAGTGGGTGCTGGGCGCGCAAAGCGCCAAGGCCCTGCGCGGCAAAGACATGTCGGACGTGATCTTCAAAGGCGCGGGAGCCGGCGGCCGCAAGCCGGCGAACACGGCCGAAGCCACGATCATCTTCGACAACAGCGAAGGCCGCCTGCCGTTCGACGCCCCGGAGGTCCACGTCACTCGCCGCGTCTACCGCAGCGGCGAAGGCGAATATCTGATCAACCGCCAGCCGTGCCGCCTGAAGGACATCCGCGACATGTTCCGCGGCACCGGCGTCGGCACCGATGCGTACAGCCTGATCGAGCAAGGCAAGGTGGATCGGCTGCTTCAGGCGACTGCCAAGGATCGGCGGGCGATCTTCGAAGAAGCCGCCGGCATCAGCCGCTTCAAAGCCAAAAAGATCGAAGCCCAGCGGCGGCTGGAGCGAGTCGACCAGAATCTGCTGCGGCTGTCGGACATCGTGGACGAGGTCGAAAGCCGGCTGCGCAGCGTGCGGGCTCAGGCGTCCAAGGCCCGCCGGTACCGCGAGTACAGCGAACGATTGCAGCAGCTTCGCACGCAGGTCGGGCTGAGCGACTGGCGGCATCTGACGGAG
>JBGTHH010000549.1:0-5884 GCA_041746275.1 Pirellulaceae bacterium
GGTGACCAAACACCTTAGCGAGTCGGGTGCCAACATCGAGGAAATCAATACGGTTCGTAAGCAATTGAGTCGCATCAAGGGCGGCGGTTTGGCGCGGGCTTGCCGAGCCGGACAGCTCATCACGCTGATTATCTCCGATGTCCTCGGCAATCCCCTCGATGTCATTGCGTCCGGCCCCACGGTTGCCGACAGCAAGTCCCCCGCCGACGCACTGGCCGTCCTCACGAAATTTTCTTCCCAACAGGCAGGCATATCATCCGCCGTGTTTGAGTTCTTGGAGCGAGCGCGCCTGTTGAATTCGCAGCGTCAGTCGACTTCCACCGGCGACGATCAAGCCACCAGCTCCGCTCACGTCACCAACCTGGTCATTGGCGACAACGCCCTCGCCGTAGATGCCGCGGGGATCGAGGCCGAACGACGGGGCTATTCTCACGCCATGATCGCGGCCACTACCTTGGAAGGTGCCGCCGAAGATGTGGGTCGTCACTTGGCCGATATGGCTCGCCGCATGTCGCGTGAACCCGGACCCGACTGCCTGATCACAGGAGGCGAGCCCGTGGTGCGATTGGTCGACGCGGCGCAACGCGGCAAAGGAGGCCGCAACCAGCAACTCGTCTTGGCGGCATTGCAGCGACTGATTGCAAACAAGACAGACTCTTCGGCGAGTCCACTGACCGGCATTTGCTTGTTGTCGGGAGGTACGGACGGCGAGGATGGGCCAACCGATGCGGCAGGAGCCATCATCGACGAGACGATCGTTCATGACATGCTGCGCCTCGCGATATCGCCTGACAGATTCTTGCAACGCAATGATGCCTACCATTTCTTCGAACAGCTCGGTGCCTTGCTGATCACCGGGCCGACGAATACGAACGTCTGTGATCTACGCGTGGTAACCGTGAGTTGACGAGCTCGTGCGTGGCAATGACGGTCGTGTGTTATGCGAGCTCCGCGTTTAGCTCAACAACTCGGACAGGACTCGCGCGGCGGCCAGGGGATCGCCAGCGGCAAGTAGCTCGCGAGCGGACTCGATCATCTTAACTTGCCTGTCCGTGAAAGGTACCGCCTCGCCTGGTTCGATATCAAAATTGACGAGTCGCTCAACGATCCGCTGCATCAATTCGTCTAAACCAGCTCCGGTCAGGGCGCTCGTGGCGACAAATTCGTAGTCCACGGAGACAGCCACTCCCAAGTCGGACTTGTTGATGACAACGATCGTATGCGTCTGCGAGATCAGTTCGCGAGACGTTTTGTCGACGGTTGCGGAGGATGAATCCAACACCAGCAGCGTCAGGTCCGCTTGTGCCACGCGATCGGTCGCGCGGCGCATGCCTTCGCGTTCCAATGCGTCGCCGGTCGTTCTCAGACCAGCGGTGTCGGTCAGCTCGATGGGCCAGCCGTCCAGAGCCGTCCAGGCGGATAGCACGTCGCGTGTCGTGCCGGGTTGATCGAAGACGATCGATCGTTGATAGCCCAGCAAGCGGTTCATGAGGCTACTCTTACCTACGTTGGGAGGTCCCGCAACCACAACTTGCCAAGGTACGGTGAGATGGCGACCCAGATCGCAATGCCTAATCAAACGGTCCAGGCGAAGCGCCGCCGATTCGATGTTCGCTTCGCTCAAGTCGGCGGAGATGGCTTCGATGGCTCGTCGCAAGGCCCCTCGGTACTGATCGAGCAAGATCGCCGCCACACGCTCCGTGCGGGCATCGGCTAAGGCCAAATGGGCTTCCGCTTCCAAGCCGCTGGCGGCATGAGATAACGCCCAATCATGAGGCGTCTGTTCGATCGCACCGTGGGCGACCAACGTATCCACGATCGCACGCGCCGCGGCCAGACCGCCATGGCAATTGACTTCGACCGCGGTCGCGTCGCGGCGGCAAACTACAACTTCCTCGCTCGTCCCGTCAACATGCTCCCAGCGGCCAAAGATAACTCGACCGAGAGAATGCGCAGTCAGTGGACGACCACTCGCGGGAACAAAGTGCCTGGCCACGCGATCCGAGGCTTCGCTGCCCTCCGCCGCGATCACGGCCACAGCCCCACGTCCCTCGGGAGTCAGACGCGTGACCGAACATGGTGGAGATGGAGCACCTGTCCGAAAAGGAGTCTGACCCTTCGGAGACGAGTCGATTTCACTGGCTGTTTGGCCTCGCCGGAGAGGGTCTGACCCCTTTTCGGACAGGCTCGGAGCACTTGGCGAAATTCGCGGCGTAGCCATGGAGCGGCTCTCAAACGTCACGCGAAGATAACACGATGCCGCGTAGTACCAGATCCGATACAAATCGCGCATCGGCCGCGAGGTAGCCCACCAGTCGTTCGGCATCCCCGCCCGTGACGAAAATCTGCGGTTCAATATCCAGCTCCGCGGAAGCTCGGGCGACAAGTTCCTTGATCGCCCCCAGACCTCCCCAGAACAAACCGCTACGAATCGCTTCCGTGGTCGATTTGCCGATCACACGTGGAGGCTCGGCGCGGAAGGTCGCATCCACAGTCGGCAGGGCATCGGTCCCTTGTGCCAACGCGCGGGCCGAAAGCCGAAAGCCCGGCAGAATCACGCCACCTTGGAATACGCCGCCGACGTCCACTAAATCGACCGTGATCGCGGTTCCCGCATCGACAATGATCGCGGGTCGATTCGACTCGCGCAGATGGTTGACCGCCACGGCGGCGACCAGTCGGTCCATGCCCACACGCTCCGGGAAATGCACATCAATTTCCAGCGGCAGGTCGCGATAAGACAAGGCCAGATAGGGATCGTGCGGACGCTGGAGCTGTTGCCAATCGTGCAATGTCTGCTCGGCGAGGCGATGAACACTGGCGACGCGCCAATGACAGGGAGAATCGGGCAGTTCGCTCGCCAGTTCACTCGGATCGAAATTGGAGGTTTCCCATTCGTGGACGATGCGCCAGCCAGTGCGGGCGTGATCGGCGACGCCGAGCTTAATGGTTGTGTTGCCGATGCCCACGGCGATCAGTTCGTTCATGGGTCGGTGCGGTCCTGCAACAGGGCGACGATCTTGCGGGTCAGGGTGTTCAAGCCCTCGCCCGTGACAGCGGAAATCAGATGGACCGGTTTCTCCGCGGAAGCTGCCAACGAATCACACACCTCTTTGGCTCCCGGCAATTCCGCCTTGGTCACGACAATGATTTCCGGACGCGATCCCAAGCCTTCCTTGTACTGCGTTAACTCTTCGCGGATCGAGCGATAGTTTTCCACGGGATCGGTGCCATCCATCGGCATCGGCTCGACCAAGTGTACCAGTACCCCGGCTCGTTCAACGTGGCGTAGGAATTCGTGACCGAGTCCCACACCTTCGTGCGCACCTTCGATCAAGCCGGGGATATCGGCCATGACAAACGAGCGATCCATATCGAGCTGGACTCGGCCCAGATTCGGATGCTTGGTCGTGAACGGGTAGTCGGCGATCTCCGGCCTGGCCTGCGAGAGGCGACTGAGCAACGTGCTCTTCCCCGCGTTGGGTTTGCCGATCAAGCCCACATCGGCGATCGACTTCAACTCGAAGATCACGACACGATGTTCGCCTTCGCCCCCACGGGTAAATTGGCGAGGCGCGCGGTTCTTCGCCGATTTGAACGAGGTGTTGCCGCGTCCTCCCTTGCCACCGCGAGCCACCACGAATTGCTCGCCAGCCGCCTTGAGATCGCGAATCACGAACTCGTCTTTCGCGTCAATAATCACCGTGCCGGGCGGCACTTGAATGATGAGGTCTTCCCCTTTGCGTCCGAACCGATTCGAGCCGCTGCCATTCGTGCCCTTGGGGGCCTTCCAAAGCTTGCGGTGGGCCAGCGACGAAAGGTGGTCGACGCCTTCACAGGCCTCGATAATGATGCTGCCGCCGGTTCCCCCGTCGCCTCCGTCCGGTCCCCCTCGAGGCACGAACATCTCGCGCCGAAAGCTCATGCAGCCATCGCCGCCCTTGCCGGCTTGAAGTTCGATAACGCAACGATCAACAAACATAGGAGTCCATGAAAAAAGGGACAGCTCCAACGAGCCGTCCCTTGGTTTTGTAGGTGTCCAAGCGGAGCTAGTTCTCCAGCGGGACGATGTTCACGCGCCGTCCTTCGCGGTCAAACTTGACGGTGCCTTCAACCAAGGCAAAGAGCGTGTAGTCTTTGCCTTGGCCGACGTTTGCTCCGGGATGAAAGCGGTTGCCGACTTGTCGAATCAAGATGTTCCCCGCAATCACGTGTTCGCCGCCGAACTTCTTTACGCCTCGTCGCTGGGCGTTGGAATCGCGGCCGTTGCGGCTGGAACCCTGTCCCTTCTTATGTGCCATGGTCTGGTTACCTTCGATGGAAGTAAGCGTCTCGGTTCAAACCACTGTTTTTAGCGGTAAACCCATAAGTGATCAAGACGCTCTGGCAGCCCAAACCGCTCTAAAATGTAATTCTGCAGATTTGGATCCGAGTCGACCGGGACGCCGTAACGGATTTCCCGCTCGTGTTCGAGGTACGAATCCCCAGGTCGCCAAAAGTTCAATTGCAGCGTCTTATACACGAAAACGCGACCGGATCCAGGCGGTTGGCCCGCACGATAGGCTCCCGGCGGATCGGTAAAATCGAAGGCATTGGTAAGTCCGCGGACGTAGATCGACAGGAAGTCGATCCGCGGATCGACGTCTTCCCAAGTCACGACTCCCCACACACCACGTTCCGTTCGTTCGTCACTCAGCGGAATTTGGGCTCGCGTCATTTCGACGGAGTTGTAGAGCTTGACCCCCGGGTTCTCTCGGATCTGAATCGCCTGCTGCGCCGCCGGGATCACGCGATCGAGGTAGGACTTCTGGAAATCAACGCTCTCCAACACGAAGTGGGGAAAGAAACGACGAGTGGGAAAGTTTACTCGCTCGACTGTGTAGGTCTTGTTCCCGTATTGGTCTTCGCTGGCCGTCGGATTTAGCGACATTCCGCGATTCGAAACTCGATAAACCATGTACCAGATCAGCTTGCGTTGCATCTTGCCCGTCGGCTGAGGAATATCGACTTCGATCATGCGCAGTGGCTTAAACGCGAACTCCAGATCCCAAATCGCTCGGCGATAGACCACTTGCTTGGCCATTTCCTGCAACGTCTTGCTCTTGGGGGTAAAGTTCGGTGTCCAGTCGAGGTCGGGAATGCCGGTCACGATTTCGACGATCGGCATCGGACCAGTGAATGTCTCCCCTTCTTTGATGGTCGACGGGATGACGGTGAGAACGCCGGGAGCCAGTGGCCGAATCGTCGGAGCGTCCTGGGCCACGCCCCATCCTGTCGAGAGGCCAGTAGCAAGCGCGACGAGTGCTGGGAGGAATAATCGCAAGTACATAGTGACCCCATGCGGCCCGAGAAGTTGCTACGGCAAATGGTCAGTATAATTACGGGCTTTCACGGGCGTCAACAAATCTGGCGAGGCTTGGCGGATTAACACCGAAAACCGGAGCACGGTAAACCGGTCGATTCGGAAAACTCCGCAAAACCGCCATTCGAGCCCTTGAGGTTGCCTAACCGCCTGTTTCCCTCGCGATACTCTGGTCTCTCGACGCTGCAGCGGTTTGTCGCTCAACGTGTTGTTTGCTTTCCCGATACTCGCGAGCAATCGACGCGCGATATCGCTATCTTAATACTTTTGTAGAGCGACCCCACCAAGTTGTCCGTCCCATCAGGCAGTGATTCCCCAGGAGCGCACGTTCATGTCCGACTATCCGCTGATGTTTCGAGTTGGCCAAACCTTTGAACGCCCACAAGTAACGGACATTCCAGGAGAAGTCGCGGGCCAACTCGCACGGTTGTCGCTAGGCTCGGTGGTCAAGCCCGGGCAGTCGGTCGCCATCACCGCCGGGAGTCGTGGGATCGCGAATATCCACATCATTATCAAGGCGAT